>NZ_CALJRX010000240.1 GCF_937976265.1 uncultured Haemophilus sp. | reverse complement strand
TGTTTTCGGTGTACCCGCTTCATCGGTGTAGCTCACTTCTACAGACTTGGTATCCGCATCTGCCGGTGGAGTCACTTCTACTGAACCGTCGTCTTTCGCTTCAACAGTCGGTTTAGCTGGTGCAGTGGTATCTGTGCCACCAGATGCCTTTCCACCATCACTTGCAGCAGCAATAATGCCACCTACTGCTGCCACTCCAGCTGCAACCCACAGCCAATTAGGATTAAATGCCCAAAATGGTGTAGCTACGCCATTACCACCTAACGCCTGTGGAGCAAATACTTCTTCTGCCAATAAGGTAACTGCATCACTTTCAACACCGCTTTGCGGTACATAGGCATAGTATTGTCCATTTTCTGCCTTACCCAAAAGTAATTCGGTATTGTTGTTCTCGTAATAGCCTTCCAGTACCAAATCAGATTCTTGATTAATATCGGTGCCTTCAAATGCAATGTGAAGGTCGTTACCAATGCGTTTGGTATCAATAGTTTCAGGGGCGTACTGGGTATTGTCGTCAACCAATTCGTAGTTCACATTTGGTTGAGCTTTAATAATGACTTTTTTATTCGCTGCATTCAATTTGACGGTTTCAACAGTTTCGTTGCCACTATTGATTTTTACGCTGATATTCTTTGACATGGATTTTCCCTTTTAAATTTAATTAATTGAGCGCGCAGGATGTTTTGTTAATGCGTGAAATTGTGTGAGCTTGATGCTTGAGTTTCTTTAATGTCTCTTGTGCTATTGTTGCATCAACCTCTTTGATTTGAGGAACTGAAACGCTTGTTGCATCAATTTGGTAATAATGTACCGATTGTTCTGTTAGATTTACGTTGAGTTTTGTTGTAGGCTTGGCTGCCACGTATTGGGCCTCCAAAGTTGTAGGTCTCGCACAAATTTCTGTCTTTGCAAACCCACCTACTTGGAGAGATGACAGGTATTCACCATTAACTTTGATATTGACTGCGATTGGGTTTGCACCCGCATCGGCACGATAGAAGACCAAACCGGCTTGACTTCCTTGCGGTTTAATTTGAGATGAGCGGTTGTCAAAGTTTGACCATCTGTTGTTACTTAATGTACAGGCAGACAGCACGGATACAGCTAAGGCTGCTGCAACCGTCAGTTTTAAACGTTGCATCATTTATATTCCTCGCAATTAAATAGAATGGACATAAATCCATCCTCTGTTTTAGATATCATATGCAAATTACTTATCATAAAATGTCAGCTTTGCTTTACCATAACCTTCAATCACGCAACTCGCATATACCACTATTATATCTACCATTTGCAATAGAAATAGTATTCTTATAAAAACTTTATAAATAATAACTTAGGTTTTGTACTCAATATGCATTTATAGAATATTTCATTAGCAAATGAACTTTTTTATCCACTCAATTCGATATATTAAAACAAAATAAAACATTGAAATTTAATATAAATTAATAAAATCGCCAAATTTTAAAACAATTCTTCCATTTATTATTTCTATATTAATGAGCTTAATTGGAATTGCATTGTAAAGTAACTTTTACAATAATTTAAAATCTAATTATTAAATTTTCCAATATCTCTCTTAAAACAACACCATAAAACCATAAACCATGATTTCCTGATAGCCCATTACTGGCGAAACATCATCTAGAACTATCCCTTGCTTAAAATCCAAACGCAAAAAAAACCTGCTTTTTTCAAAGCAGGTTTTCATATTTGGTGGGTCGTGAGCGATTCGAACGCTCGACCAACGGATTAAAAGTCCGCTG
>NZ_CALJRX010000239.1 GCF_937976265.1 uncultured Haemophilus sp. | reverse complement strand
CGCAAAAGGAGTGCGGTCAGTTTTACTTTCATTTTTCCCTTTTACACAATGTTGCAGCCAATTCTGGCATTTTTTTATTCAACCAAAAGGAAATTAATTTAATGAAACTCACTTTTTCTAAACCTTTGCATAAAGGTTTTACGTTAATTGAATTGATGATCGTGATTGCGATTATTGCTATTCTCGCGACGATCGCCATTCCGTCTTATCAAAATTATACCAAAAAAGCAGCCATCTCCGAATTGTTGCAAGCTTCTGCACCTTATAAATCTGATGTGGAGTTATGTATCTATAGCACCAATTCCCCGACAAACTGTTCAGGTGGTTCAAATGGCATTGCAGCAGACATCACTACTGCAAAAGGCTATGTTAAATCCATTACCACGAAATCGGGTGTGATTACGGTAACAGGAAATGGCGCATTAGATGGGATCAGTTATTCTTTAACGGCGACAGGATCAACCTCCTCTGGTGTCACCTGGACAACCGCTTGCCCAAGCAATGCGGATTTATTCCCTGCGGGTTTCTGCTCTCCTACCAAATAGCGAAACATGGCCTATCAAGCAATCGCAAAAAATGGCGAGATTTATCAGATCTCGCCACAATATTGGCAACAAAACCAACAGCAACAAGCTTTGCTGTTGCGTTACTTTGCGCTACCACTTAAAGAAGACGAACACCATTTATGGCTTGCAGTGGATTCGCTGAATAATCTTGCGGCTTGTGAAACCTTTGCTTTTTTAAGCGGAAAATTAGTTGAACCGATTTTATTTGAAACACATCAACTCAAACAACTTTTACAATCCCTTGCACCGAAAGCCAATCAAATAGAAGAGCAAACGACGTTTTATCATCATTCAGAAGACGAAAGCACTGCTAATTTATCTAATGAAGATGAACCCGTTATTCAATTATTAAACAGTATTTTTGAAACCGCCCTGCAAAAAAATGCCTCCGATATTCATTTAGAAACGCAGCCAAGTGGACTCTTAATTCGTTTACGTATTGATGGTGTACTCCAACCACAACCGATTATCAGTAAAGCGCTCGCCAATCGTGTGATTTCTCGTTTAAAACTCTTAGCCAAACTGGATATCAGTGAAACTCGGCTACCACAAGATGGCCGCTTTCAATTCAAAACGACATTCTCCGATATTTTAGATTTCCGCCTTTCTACCTTGCCCACACATTGGGGAGAAAAAGCGGTATTACGATTACAACAAAATAAACCTGTTCAGTTAAGTTTTGCTGAACTTGGCATGACACAAAACCAACAAAGTCAATTTCAACATGCTCTCAGTCAACCGCAAGGTTTAATCCTCGTGACTGGACCAACGGGAAGTGGAAAAAGTATCTCACTTTATACCGCACTTCAATGGCTCAACACACCAGATAAACATATTATGACGGCAGAGGATCCCGTTGAAATTGAATTGGAAGGCATCATTCAAACTCAAGTAAATCCACAAATCGGTTTAGATTTTAGCCGATTACTTCGTACATTTTTACGGCAAGATCCCGACATTATTATGCTTGGTGAAATTCGAGATGAAGAAAGTGCATTGATGGCATTAAGAGCCGCTCAAACCGGCCATTTAGTGCTTTCTACCTTACATACCAACGATGCCATCTCAGCCATTTCACGCTTGCAACAACTAGGCATTCAATCTCATGAAATTGAAAATAGTCTCTTATTAGTTATCGCACAGCGATTGGTGCGTAAACGTTGTTTAAAGTGCGGTCAACATTTTAGTGATTCTTGCGATTGCCATCAGGGGTATCAAGGGCGTATTGGGGTGTATCAATTTTTACAATGTGAAAATAACTGTTACCAAACTGATTTCGATTCACTTTATCAAAGCGCGTTAGAAAAAGTAAAAGACAACATCACCGATCTCAATGAGATTCAACGCGTGTTAGGGAAAAAATAGGAGTCTCTATGGCAAAGCAAAAGCTCTTTTACTTCCAAGCCTATGATCAGCGGCAACAATGGCAAAAAGGCAGTCTTGTTGCACAATCTAAACAAGCCGCACAATTTCTATTAATTGCAAAAGGTTTTAGTCACATTCGCTTGCAACAAGATTGGCAACTTAATCAGAAACCGAAAAATGCAGAAATCAGTGCTTTATTGAATCAACTGGCTACATTGCTCAGTTCTGCCATTCCATTAAAAAATGCATTACATATTTTGCAAGACAACTGCACACAATTGGGTTTGCATCAGTGGATTGGCGCCTTAATTGAATTAATTGAAAGTGGTCTTCCGTTTTCACAAAGCTTAGAAATACAAGGAAAGTATTTAAATTTTCAAGAAATTCAACTTATTCAAGTGGGAGAGATGACAGGAAAACTGGCAGAAGTATGCACTAAAATTGCAGAACGTCGAACGCAATCATTAACGCTTCAACGCAAATTGCAAAAAATTATGCTTTATCCTGCCATGGTATTAGGTATTTCGCTTTCACTTACGTTGATTTTATTACTCTTCGTTGTACCGCAATTTGCTGAAATGTATGGCGAAAATTCCGCTGAATTGCCTACATTAACTGCCGTATTATTAGCGATGTCTCAATTCCTACAACATCATTTTGTTGCGTTAATGATTGCCTGCACTTTCGCTATTTTTATGTTGAAGATGGCATTAAAACATTCCCTTTGGCTAAATCAAAAAAAGAATGTACTAATTAGTCGCATGCCAATTTGGGGCAATATCATTTGCCTTTCTCGCTTAATCAGTTTTAGCCATAACCTGCAATTAATGCTTCAATCCGGAGTGGCATTAACGCCAGCCTTAAATAGCTTCCTCCCAAAACAACAAACCTGGCAAACACAACGTACCTTAAAAGGCGATATCCTGCTACAACAAGAAGTGCGGTCAATTTTACAATGGGTTTCTCAAGGTTACCCTTTTTCTGAAAGCGTCAGTAGTCATCTTTTCCCAATGGAAGCACAACAAATGCTACAGATTGGAGAAAAGAGTGGAAAGCTTGCGTTGATGTTGCGTCATATTGCTGATAACTATCAAGAAAAACTCAATCATCAAATTGATTTACTTTCCCAACTTTTAGAACCTTTAATGATGCTCATCATTGGTAGTTTAATCGGTATTATTATGATGGGCATGTATCTGCCGATTTTTAATATGGGATCCGTAATCCAATGATGACATTAGCCTTTTTCTTATTGGGTGGTTTAGCAGGTATCTTTGCTTGGTTTTATATTGATCGTTTTATCCCCAATCTCCAACAAGAAATTTATCAGAACTATATCGAACTTTATCCTGAAAATAGGTACTTATTTCACAGTAAAAAAGTAGCAATTCAATCTCAAAAGTGCGGTCATATTTTTCTTTATTTTTTAGGGTTTGGACTCTGTTTTGCTGTACTTTATTATTTTCTTCAGGATGAATTATTTACTTTATGGCTAGCGATTACGCTTAGTCTACTTTTTGTTATCAGTTGGCTAGACTGGCATTATCAACTGATTTCACCGACACCTTGCCTCTTTTTATTTTTCCTGGGTTTATTCGGCGCACATCAAGAATTTTCAATTCTGACGCTTTCTCAAAGTTTAGAAAGTTCGGTCAGTTTTTTCGGTGTTTTTTATATCATCTATTATTTGTCTAAATGGTTTTACAAGAAGGAAGCGTTAGGCCGTGGCGATTATTGGCTCGCTTTAGGAATCGGCACTTATCTCACCATCGCACACTTACCACTTTTCTTATTCATTGCCTGTCTATTAGGCATCATAGTCTATTGGATTTCTCGTAAACCTGTTTTACCTTTCGCGCCCTTTCTTTGCTTATCTTTAATCATCACCAGTGCAATAACCCTATAAATGTAATATATTGGCAACATTGGAAAAGATTATTTTTAAAGGATAGATGCGAAGCATCCTCTCTAAATCAAGTTGCAAGGAATATTATGACTTATATTGTGGGCCTCACTGGCGGCATCGGTAGTGGAAAAAGCACGATTGCAAATCTTTTTGTTGAACTTGGTGTACCCATTGTTGATGCAGATATTGTGGCAAGAGAAGTGGTTGAAAAAGGCTCACCGCTGCTTGCTCAAATTGCTGAGCACTTTGGTAAATCGATTTTGACTGAAGAAGGCGAATTAAATCGGGCCGAGCTACGAAAAAAAGTATTTGCAGACGAAAATGAGAAAAACTGGCTCAATCATTTATTACATCCCGCTATTCGCGAAAGAATGTTAGCGCAGTTAAATGCTCAGACTGCTCCTTATACGTTATTTGTCGTCCCACTGCTCATTGAAAATAAGCTCACCACGCTTTGCGACCGCATACTTGTTGTCGATGTAAAACCTGAAACTCAGCTGGCTCGTGCGTCATCGAGAGATCATAATAATATTCAGCAAATTCAAGCCATTATGAATGCACAAGTCAGCCGTGAAGAACGATTAAAATGGGCGGATGATATTATTTCAAATGATGCAAAATTGCCTGAAAACTTACCGCACTTAAAACAAAAAGTGCTAGAATTGCACCAATTTTATTTAAGTGAATCGAGAAAGAAAAATGTCTGATGAAATTTTTGAAGTCCCCTGCCCGACATGCCAAAAGCCTGTACCTTGGACACAGGAAAGCCAATTTCGCCCTTTTTGTAGCAAACGTTGCCAACTCATTGATTTAGGCGAATGGGCTGCAGAAGAAAAAGCTATTCCAAGTGACACAGCAGATTTCGCCATGGATCCCAATCTCAGTGATGAATGGAGTATCAAATGACTCTTCAACATCACGATAATGGTAAACAGGGTGAGTTTTTCTTACTCGATGAGCAAGGCAAGAAAATCGCGAAACTTACCTATTTTTATGAAACACCCGATACCATTAATGCTAATCACACGTTTGTTGATGATTCTCTTCGAGGACAAGGTGTGGCAGATAAACTCTATCAAGCCTTAATTCATTTTATCCAGGCTAAAAAGCTCACTTTGCACCCAACTTGTAGCTATATTGCAAGAAAATGGGAGCGAACCCAATCTGCTCAATCCCAAGCTTAAACCTGTTAATAAGCGTTTTATTTTTAAGGATATTTTTCCTGCTTCGTGCTATCCTTAGCCCCATTTATTTCTGAGAGCCTGTTATTTATTATGCAAGAAAATTATTTAAGTCAGCAGCGATTTGCCGATCTTCCATTACATCCTATCGTACAAAAAGCCCTACAAGATAAGGGATTTGAATATTGCACCCCTATTCAAGCGTTATCATTACCTATCACCTTACAAGGAAAAGATGTCGCCGGCCAAGCACAAACCGGTACGGGTAAAACAATGGCATTTTTAACGGCCACATTTCATCATTTATTAACGCATCAACCGGATTTTGCTACCAATCAACCTCGCGCATTAATTCTTGCACCAACCCGTGAACTAGCGGTACAAATTAATAATGATGCAGAATTGTTAGCGAAAACAAGTGGATTACGAACCGCACTTGCTTATGGTGGAGATGGCTATGATAAACAACTTAAGGCTATTGAAGCCGGTGTGGATATTTTAATTGGCACCACGGGTCGTGTGATTGACTACGTGAAACAAGGCATTATTCGTTTAGATGACATTCAAGTCGTGGTGTTGGATGAAGCGGATCGCATGTTTGATTTAGGTTTCATTCGCGATATTCGTTATTTATTACGCAAGTGTCCTTCTCCGCAAGAACGCCTCACCATGCTCTTTTCTGCCACGCTCTCTTACAAAGTGCGCGAACTTGCCTTTGAAGATATGAATTCCCCAGAATACATTGAAATTGAACCGGAACAAAAAACGGGACATCGAATTAAAGAGGAACTTTTCTATCCGTCAAATGAAGACAAAATTCCTCTCTTACTGACATTAATGGAAGAAGAATGGCCGGAGCGTTGTATTGTTTTTGCAAATACCAAACATAAATGTGAAGAAATTTGGGGTTATTTAGCGGCAGATGGTCATCGTGTGGGATTGCTCACGGGTGATGTGGCACAGAAAAAACGTCTTTCATTGCTCAAACAATTTACCGATGGTGAGCTCGATATTCTCGTGGCAACCGATGTTGCGGCGCGTGGGTTACATATTTCAGACGTGACTCATGTTTTTAACTTTGATCTACCCGATGACCGAGAAGATTACGTTCACCGTATTGGCCGTACTGGTCGAGCGGGTGAAAGTGGGGTGTCTATTAGCTTTGCTTGTGAAGAATATGCGATGAATTTACCGGCAATTGAAGAATACATTGGTCATTCTATTCCGGTCAGTCAATATGATCCGAATTCATTGATTAGTGATATTCCAAAACCTTATCGTTTAAAACGCAATCCTCCACCTCAAATGCGAAATACTACAGCAAGAAAAACAAACTATCGTCGTAAAAACTAAAAAGAAAAGCTGATGAACTCCTTCATCAGCTTTTTTATGATTAATGCAATCCGACTCTTCGACGTGCAGTACGCATCAATAAGAAAACCCATGGCCATAACACACCTGATGCGATGGAACCAAAGATTTCCTGCCAGTTGAAAAATGCCCCATGCAAGGAGAATTCAACCAAGAAAATAGCCACTCGAATCGCAAAAACGAAAAGAAGTACCAATAAACTTTGGAACCAAAGAGAAAGGTTGCGCAACATTAAGTAATATTTGGAAACAAAATAGAAGGCGACAGAAAGCACCAGTGCATGCACGCCTAAAATAGAGCCTAGCACGATATCCCATAAAACCCCGAGTAAAAATGCCCAACCAATGCTTACTCTATCGGGTAACGCAAGCGTCCAATAAAGCAAAACTAAAACCAACCAAGACGGTTTAAAGGCTTGAAAGCCTGCTGGCCATGGGGCTAATTCCATAATTAATGCCACAACAAAGAAGCATAAAATGGTCGCCCATTGAAAAATAAAACGCCCTTGCATTAGTCTTCTTCCCTATGTTGTTGCTGATCTGGAAAAATGGGTTCCTCTTGTTGAGGCATTGTGGTCGGAATGTCAGGATCCACAATTTCTTTTCCTGTATGCGGTTGAGTACTATCCGCTTGGTCATCCGTAATTTTGGTTTTACTCACAGAATGTGTCGCTTCATGAGCTTGGCTTTCTAAACGTTGCTGTACTAAACGACGCACTTCTTCCGGCGACATAGATTTCACTTTCGACATATCAAGATTGCTCGGCCAAAGTAAAAGCAAATAACGTAAACGATCTAACTCAGCCAACGGTTTCGCTTTCACCGTTGCAAAGTAATTTGAGCCATCACGAGAGACACTTTGCACAACAGCCACAGGATAGCCTTCCACAAAACGGCCACCCAAACCTGAAGTCACCAATAAATCGCCTTTTTCAATATCCACGGAACGAGGCACGTTATCTAAGGTAAGTTCATCTGAGTGCCCTGTGCCACTCGCGATCACGCGCACATCATTACGTAAAACTTGCACAGGAATAGAATGAGTCACGTCGGTTAAAAGTAATACTCGGCTGGTATTCTCACCCACAGATATAATCTGTCCGATCATCCCTTTTTCATCAATCACAGGCTGCCCAACATAAGCGCCATCTCGTTCACCTTGATTGATCACCACTTGCTGACGATAGACATCGGTTTCAGCTGTCAGCACTTCTGCAATCTTTTTATATTCATCGGTGCGTAAAGGCGAATTAAGCAGTAAACGAAGACGTTGGTTTTCTACTTTGAGTTGATCCAATAATAAAAGATCGGCATTTTTCTCACGCAACTGCTCACGCAATACTTTATTTTCAATAAGCAGTTTATTGGTATCCACCAAGTTACTTGATACACCATCTAGAACCGTTCTTGGCCCATTCGCAAGGTAATATAAGCCTCCCACGGCAGTTTCCATGACACTACGCGCCTTCGTCATTGATGAGGTTTGTCCATCAACTAAAATCAGTGTCATCGAAGCAATCACTGCTAATGCGAGTCGAATACCTAATGGTGGTGCTTTACCAAAAATGGGTTTCATTCACTGTCCTAGGGTTGAAAGGAAAAGTGCGGTCAAAAAATCAGACGAATTAAAAACGCCGATTTTTCTGACCGCACTTTTAGAGATTAAATTTCGTCGCTGAAAATATCGCCGCCGTGCATATCAATCATTTCGATTGCTTCACCGCCACCACGAGCTACACAAGTTAATGGTTCTTCTGCGATAATTGCTGGTACGCCACATTCTTTTGATAACAATACATCAATGTTGCGTAATAAAGCACCACCACCCGTTAACACCATACCGCGTTCGAAAATATCTGCGGCGTGTTCTGGTTGGCATTCTTCAAGCGCTGTACGTACCGCTGCAACGATACCATTTAATGGCTGCTGAAGAGCCTCTTGTACATCACGAGAGGTTAATTTGAATGAACGAGGCGCACCCTCAGCAAGATTGTGGCCGTGCACTTCCATTTCTAAAATTTCATCGCCTTCTTGAATGTATGCTGTACCAATTTCATGTTTGATACGCTCTGCAGTTGGCTCACCGATAACGGAACCAAAAGTACGACGAACATAAGAGATGATCGCTTCATCAAAACGGTCACCACCAATACGTACAGAAGATGAATACACGATACCATTTAAAGAAATCACCGCCACTTCAGTGGTACCACCACCGATATCAATGACCATTGAACCAATCGCTGTAGAAACCGGCAAGTTTGCACCGATAGCAGCCGCCATTGGCTCTTCAATTAAATACACTTCACGTGCACCTGCACCTAATGCTGATTCTTTGATTGCACGACGTTCAACTTGAGTTGCACCAGCCGGAACACAAACGAGTACGCGCGGGCTAGGACGCATAAAGTTACCGCTATGTACTTGTTTGATAAAGTATTGCAACATTTTCTCTGTCACAGAGAAATCAGCAATTACACCATCTTTCATCGGACGAATAGCCACAATACTTTTTGGGGTACGACCAAGCATTTGTTTTGCTTCTTTACCTACTGCCGCAATACTTTTGTATGCGCCCATACGGTCTTGACGAATTGCCACAACTGAAGGTTCATCAAGTACGATGCCTTGGCCTTTCACGTAAATTAATGTATTTGCTGTACCTAGATCGATAGAAAGATCGTTTGAAAATAAACCACGAATTTTTTTGAATAACATAAGAATTCCGTCATTAGTTTGGTGAAAAATCACTCATTTCTGAGTATAGAAAAAATTGTGCTAAATGTACCAAAAAATTGAGTTTGATAACAGAATTTTTTACTTTGGTCATCTACACTTACCTCACTATTTTTTCTAACAAGGTAAGTGCGGTCAATTTTAATGGTGTTTTATACCAGATTTCGGTCAGTGAATTGCCACTCACCATTACCTAAAATCATCAATTGTTGCTGATGGAAAGCTTGTAAGGTTGAACGATGTCCCACACTGATAACGGTTGTATGAGGTAAACGTTCTTTTAATAGTCGATACATCGTATCTTCTAAGCCTTCATCCATACTCGCTGTGGCTTCGTCCAGGAATGCGACTTTCGGTTTGTGTAATAACAAACGTGCGAAAGCCAAACGTTGTTGTTCACCGAGAGAAAGAATACGTGTCCAGTCTTGTTCTTGATCTAAACGATCTTGTAAATGCCCTAAAGACACTTGTTTTAATACCTCAATCATCTCATCACGATTAAAGACCTTTTCTTCATTCGGATAAGCCAGCGCAGTCAATAAACTGCCTTGTGGTAAATAAGGTTTTTGCGATAAGAAAAGCTGGTGGGTTGGACAATACACATCTCCTTCAGAATACGCCCACAGCCCTGCCACGGTTCTCAACAACGTGGTTTTCCCCACACCAGAATTACCTTGAATTAATAGGGTTGAACCTTGTGGCAGCGTCAAATTTAAATTCTCAATTAAGGTTTTTCCAAATGGATTACTGATGCTTAAATCCTTAAAGATCACGTCTGTTTCGTGTTCATGTAAATGCGACGTAGATTGACGATTCGCCATATCAATCGCATAACTAAAGCCTGTTAAACGATCTAATGTGGCTTTGTATCCGGCAAAACCATCGTAAGAATTACGGAAGAACGAAAGATTTGAATGCAACTTACCAAATACTTGTAGCGTTTGCATCAGATCACCGAGTTTAATTTGTTTCTCGAAATAGCGACCTACTTGAATAAGCAAAGGAAACACAACAGAAACTTGGCTGACCACTAAGTTAAAACCAGAGAATTTTAAGGTTCGATAAACAATATCCCACATGTTATTGATTACCGCACCGAATTGTTTATAAAGTTGGCTACTCTCAACTTTCTCACCGGCATAAAATGCGACACTTTCTGCATATTCTTTGATACGAATTAAAGAATAACGATAGTTAGCGTTTAAGCGTTCGTTGACGAAATTCAACATAATTAACGGTCGTCCTAAACGGAATGCTATCACGGTGGTGATAATCACATAAGTGAACACCAAGAACACCATCATATGAGGAATTTCAGTACCAAATACCATCATTGGCCCCGCTAATCCCCACAATAAGATCGTGTAAGAAATCATCGAGGTGACAGCATCTATCACACCAGTACTTAAGGAAAGCGAGGTTCTCACATAAGATTGCACATCTTGTTGAATACGTTGATCGGGGTTATCTAAGTTAGCAGAAACATACTGCGTTTTATAGTACGCACGATTATCCATCCATTTATCGACTAACTGACTATTCAACCATTCAATCCAATTAATACAAAAGCGTTGTTCTAAATAATAGCTAAGTAATGCGGCAATGACTGAGCTTGTCGCGATCACACAAAACAGCACCATTTGCTCCCAAAACACAGGTTCATTAAATTCCTGTAAGGATGTGTACATATTGTTATACCACTCGGAATGCACCAAGCTAATACGCACACTGACCAATGTCATCGCCACAATTAACAAGAAAAATAGCAAAGGTTTAATACTTCGACGTGGTGAAAGATACCCACCCGCAAATTGCCAAAATTGTTTACCCCAGTGGGTAAAACGAACTAATAAGAAAATACCAAAGCTAAACACAACAGCCGTCATTGCTAGTGTTTTTACTATCCATAAAAGCGAATTAATGGCCTCTTGAGCGTAATCCATAATCAACCTATAAAATCAAAAAAGTGCAGTCATTTTAGGCGGTGTTTATTTTTAAGCAAGAAAAAATGTGATGGATATAACATTTTTTGACTTTGTTACAAGCGGGCAGGAAATCAAATTGATATAATCCAAAATAGTTAAATTTTTAATAAATTAGAGGTCGGTATGAGTGAAACTGCGATTACCATTAGTTTGCTTGCCCTTGTTGCCGTAATTGGTCTATGGATCGGGCATTTCAAAATTAAAGGTGTAGGACTGGGTATTGGTGGCGTATTATTTGGTGGTATTTTAGTTGCCCATTTCACCACCCAATATGGCATTAAATTAGATAGCCATACATTACATTTCGTGCAAGAGTTCGGCTTAATTCTGTTTGTTTATACGATTGGTATTCAAGTGGGGCCGGGCTTTTTTGCTTCCTTACGACAATCAGGCTTAACCTTAAATGGATTAGGGTTCTTAATTGTTGCACTCGGTGCATTCGTGACGATTATCATTTATAAATTTGCGGATATTCCCCTTGATGTCGCACTTGGTATTTACTCTGGGGCGGTCACCAATACCCCATCCCTCGGTGCGGGTCAGCAAATTCTCTCTGAATTAGGCATGTCGCAAACGACGTCTAACATGGGGATGGCCTATGCGATGGCTTATCCTTTTGGAATTTGTGGCATTTTACTTTCTATGTGGCTTATTCGTCTTTTCTTTAAAATTAAAGTGGATGAAGAAGCGGCAAATTTTGAAAAAGAAAGTGGTCACGACAAAGAAGCGCTCAAAAGCATGTCTCTGAAAGTCACCAATACTAATCTCAATGGTATCCATTTGATTGAGATTCCTGGTTTTGATGATGAAGATGTAGTTTGTTCTCGCTTGAAACGAGGTGAGCTCGTCATTGTGCCGAAAGCGGATACCGATGTTCAACTTGGCGATATTTTACATTTGGTCGGTAATCCTGAAGGTTTGAAAAAAATGCACCTAATTATTGGGGAAGAAGTTGATGTTCCTGTAGCAAGCTTGAGTGGCGAAATTCGTTCTGAACGCGTGGTCGTGACAAATGAAAAGGTTCTAGGGAAACAAATTCGCCATCTCGGCATTCATCAAAAATACGGTGTAGTCATTTCACGTTTAAACCGTGCGGGTGTAGAATTGGTGCCGACAGCCCATACCACCCTTCAATTCGGTGACGTATTACACATGGTGGGTAAAACCGACATTCTCAACCAAGCTATTTCAGTGATCGGGAATGCCAAACAGAAACTGCTACAAGTGCAAATGTTGCCGGTATTTATTGGGATTGGCTTAGGGGTATTACTCGGTTCCATTCCTTTCTATATTCCTGGCTTCCCTGTGGCATTAAAATTAGGGCTAGCGGGCGGGCCATTAGTCGTCGCATTGATCTTGGCTCGAATTGGCTCTATCGGTAAACTCTATTGGTTTATGCCACCAAGTGCTAACTTAGCTTTACGCGAAATTGGTATTGTGCTCTTCCTCGCTGTAGTGGGTTTAAAATCTGGCGGTAGCTTTGTAGACACACTCACCAATGGTTCTGGTCTTGAATGGATGGGCTACGGTATTTTCATCACACTCATACCATTAATGATTGTGGGAATCATTGCCCGTTTATATGCGAAATTAAATTATCTTTCACTTTGTGGTTTATTAGCGGGGTCGATGACTGATCCTCCAGCACTCGCTTTCGCCAATGAACTGAAAGAAGGAAGTGGTGCCGCATCCCTTTCCTACGCGACAGTTTATCCGCTCACAATGTTCTTGCGGATCATTTCACCGCAATTATTAGCGATTCTTTTATGGGTTTAATACCCTTTCAAACTTGGG
Source organism: uncultured Haemophilus sp. (assembly GCF_937976265.1). Classification (GTDB taxonomy): domain Bacteria; phylum Pseudomonadota; class Gammaproteobacteria; order Enterobacterales; family Pasteurellaceae; genus Haemophilus_D. The sequence goes on along the minus strand of NZ_CALJRX010000239.1, from coordinate 9,467 downwards.
GCAGAATGACTGCCCCAATATTTATGCCAAACTCTGTTACAACCATAAAACAATTCAAATAAAATCTGCCCCAAGCCTATCCCTTTCCCTCATTCAATGATAGAATTCATCGCTTTATTTAAATAGGAAAAGAAATGTCATTAGTTGAATTTGTAATTGATAAACTCGATGATTTAAAAGGCACCGACATTGTGCATTTTGATGTAAAAGGCAAATCATCGATTACTGAAAACATGATTATTTGTACTGGTACATCTAGCCGCCAAGTCTCTGCTATGGCAGATAACCTTATTGCAGAATGTAAAAAAGCCGGTTATGAAACCTTTGGTGAAGAAGGTCGTAATACGGCTGATTGGATCGTGGTCGATCTCGGTCAAACTATCGTACATATTATGCAACGTGATGCGCGTGAGATGTATCAGTTAGAAAAACTTTGGGCATAAAGTGCGGTCAATTTTGATTGTGTTTTGAAAGGGAAAAGGATGAAAATCACATTAATTGCAGTGGGAACGAAAATGCCGGCTTGGGTTACCACCGGATTTGAAGAATACCAACGTCGTTTTCCTAAAGATATGCCTTTTGAACTCATTGAAATTCCAGCAGGCAAGCGTGGAAAAAATGCGGATATTAAACGCATCTTAGAACAAGAAGGCAAAGCAATGTTAGCAGCTTGCGGAAAAGGCAAAGTGGTGACATTAGATATCCCTGGGAAACCTTGGACCACACCACAACTCGCAGAGCAACTAGAAGGCTGGAAAAATGATGGTCGTGATGTGTGCTTGCTTATTGGTGGGCCAGAGGGCTTATCCCCTGAATGTAAAGCTGCGGCAGAACAAAGTTGGTCACTTTCTCCGCTCACAATGCCGCATCCATTAGTGCGTATTGTGGTGGCAGAAAGTTTATACCGTGCCTGGTCACTAACCACAAATCATCCTTATCACAGAGAATAACGCGTTACATTACCGATGAATTTAAAGAAATTCTTTGCAGCCCCAACCAGCGAACCGATCCGCGATAAAAAAGCGGAGCGGAACCTGTTTGCGCGTCGAACATTGGTGGCATTCATCGGTATTTTGGCATTAAGTGGCGTGCTATTTGCCAATATTTACCATCTCCAGGTGGTGAATTACGACATGTACCAAACTCGCTCTAACGGCAACCGCATTAAATTACTTCCATTACCGCCTACTCGCGGATTAATTTACGATCGTTATGGTGAACTACTAGCGGAAAATCTCACCTTTTTCGGCTTATATATCGTGCCGGAAAAAACCGAAAATTTAGACCGCACTTTTGAAGAGTTGCGCTATGTTGTGGGGCTCACAGACGAAGACATTGAGCATTTCAAAAAAGAACGTCGCCGCGGCACACGTTATACACCGATTTTACTCAAACCAAGCTTAACGGAAGAACAAATCGCCCGTTTTGCAGTAAACCAATATAAATATCCCAGCCTGGATGTTCGCCCTTATTTCAAACGAAATTATCTATATGGCGAAGTCATGACACATATTTTGGGTTATGTGGGACGCATTAATGACCGAGATGTTGAACGCCTGAAAAAAGAAGAAAAATTTGCTAACTACTCAGGTTCCACAGATATAGGGAAATTGGGTATTGAGCGTTATTACGAAGAACAACTCCACGGTACGACGGGTTTTGAAGAAGTGGAAATCAATAACCGCGGAAAAGTTATCCGTAAATTACGTGAGCAACCAGCCACTGCAGGCAAAAGTATTCATCTGACTATCGATTTAGCCTTGCAACGCTATATTATGTCATTACTTTCAGGGCAAAAAGGCGCAGTTGTGGTACTAGATCCGAAAGATAACAGCGTATTGGCCATGGTTTCTACACCAAGTTATGACAATAATTTATTCGTCGATGGCATTTCTTCTAGCGATTACAAGCGTTTACTAGAAGACCCTACTCGACCACTTTACAGTCGCGCGACACAAGGAGTCTATCCACCGGCCTCTACCGTAAAACCATTCGTTGCAGTTGCGGCATTAACTGAAGGGGTGATTACACCTAACACCACGATTTTTGACCCAGGTTACTGGACATTACCAAATTCAACAAAACGTTTCCGAGATTGGAAAAAAACAGGGCATGGTTATACGGATTTAAACAAAGCCATTACGGAATCATCGGATACCTTCTTCTATCAAACGGCCTTTAATTTAGGCATTGATCGTTTCTCCATGTGGATGAAACGCTTTGGCTTTGGTATGCCAACTGGCATTGAAATCCAAGAAGAAGCCGCGGCCAATATGCCGAGTAAAGAATGGAAACAAAAACGTTATAAAAAACCTTGGGTACAAGGCGATACGATCTCTGTAGGGATTGGACAAGGTTATTGGACGGCTACACCATTACAAGTGGCAAAAGCGACCTCTATCGTGGTTAATAACGGGAAAATCCATACGCCTCATTTAATGAAATCAGTGGAAGGCTCTATCATTGAGCCCTATCAAGACCCGCTTTTATATGAGGATATTACTGAGCCGAAACAAGCTTATTGGGATGCCGCTAAACGCGGGATGTTTAATGTGGTGAATTCAGGTGCAGGGACAGGACGAAAAGCCTTTATCGGTACGAATTATCACGTAGCAGGGAAATCCGGTACCGCACAAGTGTTCAGCTTAAAAGAAAACCAAAAATATAATGCAGTAGGATTAAAAAAAGAATTACATGACCATGCTTGGTTCACGGCTTATGCACCTTATGAAGATCCGAAATTAGTTGTCACCATTATTTTAGAAAATGCGGGGGGCGGCTCAAGTAATGCTGCGCCAATTGTGCGTCAAATTATGGATTTCTACCTAAATAAACGCTTGCCGCAAATTGAACGTCAACAAAATGCTGAAAAAGAAAAGATAACGGACCAAACTGAGTTAGACGCACCAACGCAAGAACCCCAACCAAGTGAGAATGAATAATGGAAGAAAAAGTGCCTTTATGCTTGCGATTATGGCAACGCTTACATATTGATTTCTTATTATTTATTGGTTTAGCCGCCATTACTGCCTATGGCATGCTTGTGCTTTATAGTGCATCTGGTGCCAGTGAAGTCATGTTCCAAAACCGTATCATTCAGGTTATATTAGGTTTTGCTGTCATGATGATTATGGCACAGCTTCCCCCTAAATTTTATCAGCGCCTCGCCCCTTATTTATATTTGGTTGGTTTTATTATGCTGATTTTAGTTGATGCCTTCGGTACAACCAGTAAAGGAGCACAACGTTGGTTAGATCTTGGTTTTATTCGCTTTCAGCCGTCTGAAATTGTCAAACTCGCAGTGCCATTAATGGTCGCCGTATATTTAGGTAATCGCCCATTACCACCTAAAATGAGCGAAACTTTTATTGCTATCGCTATGATTATGGTGCCAACTTTACTTGTAGCCATTCAACCAGACTTAGGGACATCAATTCTGGTTAGTGCATCGGGCTTATTCGTGGTATTCTTAGCAGGCATGAGTTGGTGGCTAATTCTGACGGCTGTCGTTGGCTTAGCCGCATTTATTCCCATCATGTGGATGTACTTAATGCATGACTACCAACGCATGCGTGTATTAACCTTACTTGACCCAGAGAAAGATCCGCTTGGGGCAGGTTACCACATTTTGCAATCCAAAATTGCCATCGGTTCAGGCGGCATGTCAGGCAAAGGATGGATGCAAGGGACACAATCCCAATTAGAATTTTTGCCTGAACCACACACTGATTTTATTTTTGCCGTGATGAGTGAAGAACATGGAATGGTCGGTTTTCTTATTCTGATGGCAATTTATTTGTTTATTATTATCCGTGGCTTAATAATTGCAGTGAATGCAGAAACCTCTTTTGGGCGCATTCTTGCCGGTGCCACTACGCTGATTTTCTTTGTTTATGTCTTCGTGAATATCGGTATGGTGAGCGGTATTTTGCCTGTTGTAGGGGTGCCTTTACCACTCTTTAGCTACGGCGGTACTTCATATGTAGCCATTATGGCAAGCTTTGGTTTAGTGATGTCGATTCATACTCACAAACCTCGCTTTATGAAAGGGAACTAATTTCCCGTTTGGCTTTCTTATGAAGAGCACCGATAATCTTGAAAGTAATAAGTATGACATTAAAAAACATCTTAAAAACGACCGCACTTTTCACCTTGATAAGCAGCTCAAGTTTCTCTGCTTTTGCCGATACTCAAAAAATGTATGGTATTCAAGGGGATTCAATGTCGATTACAACGACCGTTCAAGCCCCACAAAGCTATGAAGTGAATGGTAAAACATACACGACACAAGGTAATGAAGCGAAATCCTATTCAAAAGAAGGGACAGCAAGTTATTACCACCATAAATTTAATGGTCGTAAAACCGCCAATGGCGAACGCTATAATTCCGCACTTTTCACCGCTGCGCATAAGACTTTGCCTTTAAACTCTTATGCCGTCGTCACTAACTTGCATAACAATCGTAAGGTAATTGTGCGAATTAATGATCGCGGACCATTTAGCCATAAACGCATTATTGACTTATCCCATTCTGCCGCAAAAGAATTGGGTCTTATTGCTCGTGGTACAGGACAAGTAAGAATTGAAGCGTTACATGTGGATCATAAAGGTCAAATTTCAGGTGCAGGGGCAAAAACACTTGCTAAGCACGCTAAAACACAAGAAGCCAGTGATCGTTTAGTCACCGATAAAAATAACGAAAAAAAAAATCAAAACTTAGATAGCACAAACGATGCAAAAACTGTCTTCAAGCTAAAACTACTCGCTCTGTCGTCAAAAAATCAAGCAGAAAGCATCATCACAAAGCTCGCGTTAGACGACATAAAGGCAGAAATTAATCAAAATGGAAAAAACTACGAAATTCATTTTGGTCCGTTAGCCAATCAAGCTGATGTTAATCAATTAAAAACAAAATTACAAAAAACGATCAATGGGCAACCCGTAATCGTTTATACTTATAAAAACTAATACGCTATTAAAGGAAAAACTATGTTAAAACAATCTGCAAAATTGAAAAAAATTGTACTCTGCTCGGGATTAATGGCCGCATCAACATTTGCTGCGGCTGAAGATATTCAATACGGTATCGCAGTACCGGAAGTGAATGCACAAACTTATGTTTTAATGGATTACAATTCTGGTGCGGTACTTGCATCACTTAACCCAGATCAACGCCAATACCCTGCTTCATTAACGAAAATGATGACTAGTTACGTGGTTGGTGTAGCATTAAAACAAGGTAAAATTCATAATGAAGATATGGTCACCATTGGCGAAAGTGCTTGGGGGAGAAACTTCCCAGATTCTTCAAAAATGTTCTTAAATTTAAATCAACAAGTGTCAGTGGGTGATTTAAACAAAGGAATTATCATTGTTTCTGGTAATGATGCTTGTGTCGCAGTGGCTGAACATATTTCGGGTACCGTGGCTAACTTCGTTGATACCATGAATAAATACGTTCAACAATTTGGCTTAAAAAATACCAACTTCACTACGCCACACGGTTTAGACGATCCAAACCAATATTCAACTGCACGTGATATGGCGATTATTGGTGCACATATTATTCGTGATTTACCGGAAGAATATAAAATCTACTCTGAAAAATACTTTACGTTCAACAACATCAAACAACCTAACCGTAATGGCTTATTATGGGATAAAACTATTAACGTTGATGGGATGAAAACCGGTCACACAAGCCAAGCAGGTTATAACCTTGTCGCATCAGCAACAAGTCCAAACAATATGCGTTTGATTTCTGTTGTCATGGGCGTGCCGACCTATAAAGGTCGCGAAGTAGAAAGCAAAAAACTCTTACAATGGGGTTTTGCTAACTTTGAAACACTAAAAGCCCACAAAGCCAATGAAAAAATTTCAACACAATCGGTTTACTACGGTGATAAAGGTGATGTTAAACTCGGTGTCTTAGAAGATGCTTTTATTACTGTGCCAAAAGGTAAACAAACTGACTTAAAAGCACGTTATGAATTAGATAACAAATACTTACAAGCACCTTTAACAAAAGGTCAAGTAGTGGGTAAAATCGTTTATCAACTAGACGGCAAGGATGTGGCAATTGTTAATCTTCAAGCATTAGAAGATGTACAAGAAGGCGGTTTCTTCGGTAAAGGTTGGGACTGGTTAGTGTTAACCGTTAAAGGATTATTTGATTAAACGCCTTGAAAATTAACCGTACTTCCCCATTTATATTACATCAATAAATCCGTAAGGTGTGTGAATTTAACTGATTCACGCACCTTACTCTTAAATAAGGATACAACATGACAACCGAAAATGATTATGAAAAACTAAAAGAAGTAATGGAATTCCCTGCTGCCATGACATTTAAAGTCGCAGGTGTTAACCGTGAGAACTTAGCGCAAGACATCGTTGCGGTAATACAAAAATATTTACCGGGTGATTATATTCCAAAGGAAAAACGCAGTAGTAAAGGCACTTATAATTCAGTTTCAATTGATATCGTGGCGCAAAACTTTGAGCAAGTAGAGACGCTCTACAAAGAACTTGCAAAAGTTGAAGGCGTCAAAATGGTTATCTAAGATGAACAATACTGATTTAGTTGTCCGTCAATTAGGATTACAAGATTATCAGGAAATTTGGCATAAAATGCAGGAATTCACCGATAATCGAAATGCAGAAACGACTGATGAAATTTGGCTTGTCGAGCATCATCCTGTTTTCACACAAGGCCAAGCCGGCAAACCAGAGCACTTATTACAAAGTAGTAATATACCTGTTGTACAATCGGATCGTGGTGGACAAATTACCTATCATGGACCAGGTCAGCAGGTGATGTATGTGCTCATTGATATCAAGCGCCATGAACATTTAAATGTTCGTCAATTAGTGACCGCACTTGAACAATCTGTCGTGAAAACCCTCGCAGACTATGCCATCGAAGGTTATCCCAAACCTGATGCACCAGGCGTATATATTGACGGCAAAAAAATCTGTTCATTAGGCTTACGTATCCGTAAAGGGTGCTCCTTCCACGGTTTGGCATTTAATATCAATATGGATCTCAATCCTTTCCATTACATTAATCCTTGTGGCTATGCAGGGCTTGAAATGTGTCAGCTTGCTGACTTTATTGGTAAAGAAGAGGCGACACTTGACAAGGTTTCCCCCAAATTAATTAAACACTTTGCCGAACTTTTGGGCTATAATGTTACAAATTTATAACATTCACTTTTATCACTCATTTAAAAATGCCTGAATCAGGCATTTTTCTTTAGGAAAGAACAATGTCAACGCCTTTTAAAATGGAACGCGGTGTGAAATACCGCGATGCTGCCAAAACATCGATCATCCCAGTTAAAAACATCGATCCTAATCAAGAATTATTGAAAAAGCCGGAATGGATGAAAATCAAATTACCGTCTAGCTCATTAAAGATCGAAACCATCAAAAACGGGATGCGTCGTCATGGCCTACATTCTGTATGCGAAGAAGCGTCTTGCCCAAATTTACACGAGTGCTTTAACCATGGTACGGCAACCTTTATGATTTTAGGCGCAATTTGTACTCGTCGTTGCCCTTTCTGTGACGTTGCACATGGTAAACCCTTACCGCCAGATCCTGATGAACCACGTAAATTAGCTGAAACCATCCAAGATATGAAGTTGAAATATGTGGTGATTACCTCTGTTGACCGCGATGATTTACCTGATCGTGGTGCGGGCCATTTTGCTGAATGTGTAAAAGAAGTGCGTGCATTAAACCCTGGCATTAAAATTGAGATTTTAGTGCCTGATTTCCGTGGTCGTATTACTCAAGCCTTAGAAAAATTAAAAGACAATCCACCGGATGTGTTCAACCACAACTTGGAAAATGTGCCGCGTTTGTATAAAGAAATTCGTCCAGGTGCCGATTATCAATGGTCTTTAAAATTACTTCATGATTTCAAAGAAATGTTCCCAAACATTCCAACTAAATCAGGCTTAATGGTTGGATTGGGTGAAACCAATGAAGAAATTCTTCAAGTGATGGAAGACTTACGTGCCAATGGCGTCACCATGCTTACACTGGGTCAATATCTCCAACCAAGTCGCCATCACTTACCGGTTGCGCGCTATGTGCCACCAGCCGAATTTGATGAATTCCGTGATAAAGCTAACGCAATGGGCTTTGAACACGCAGCCTGTGGTCCATTTGTTCGCTCTTCCTACCATGCTGATTTACAAGCAAGTGGTGGATTAGTGAAGTAATCCAAAACAGCTAAAAAAATGACCGCACATTGAATTTCAAGTGCGGTCATTTTTTATGTCATCCTTTCAACTAGTCTGTTGCGGCAGGCTTCTCTTCTTCGCCCTCATCCGTCTCTATCATGCTTTCTTGACGAAGATCTTCAAGGGTACGACCATTAATTAAGTAGCCATTTTCTGTTTTTTCCACTCTAGAAACGTAATTATCACCTTCTTCTACAAATTCTCGGTGAAGTTTTCCATCATGTTTCACAAAGCTATTTAAATATTGCCAAAAGTATGAATTTTCCTTAATTGCTAAGGCTTTTTCATTTTGATCATCAAACAACATTTTACTTAATGTCAGATTAAATGTGCCTTCAATATTATCTGGAATCATGTCTGATGAATCATCTTCTGGCACTTGAGGCACAATACCACTCACTTCCAATTTAACAGGATAAGCCTTGGTCTCCGGATAAGTATTTAGATTCAAATTCAACGTTGCATTATCAACGATTAAATCAAGCTCTTTCCAAGAGTTTTTGATATATTTATCGAATGTGGCTGACGTTAAATGCGTACTACATAAAGCCCCATAAAATGGTGCTGAGCAAAATCTTGCTGATAAATGCGCTTTGCTATGATTAATTTTAAATGGTGCATCAACCGCGAGTTTTTCAAATTGAAAGCCTGCACTTGGATAACTAACTTTATTCGCAGACAATGTGATATGTTCATTATATTGATCATTATCTAAAATTTCCGTCTTATCACTGGCTGATACGTCATCAAGCACTAAATCGGCCATATTAAATGATTTTAATGCTGCCTCAATATTGGTTTTACCACTAAATTCTTTTACCCATTTATCTTTGGCATTCAAGAAATCTTTATTGTCTTTTGCCGGAGCCTCTTTCTTAGCAAACGCATCTAATAAAAACGGGACAAACGCCAATTCGTTTGCCACGTTGTAATCATCTAACTGAATATTAACTTTACCGCCTTTAGCTTCCCATTTACGCTCTTCATCAGCTGGGGTTTGCTTCACACTTTCAACATTTAATTTGAAATCCACATTGGCTTTAGTTAAATCTGTATTCGCCAACTTAAGTTCAAGGCCAGCATTTTGTAAGTTAAAGTAAGGCTGATTATTTTTAGGCACATTGACAGAAAGCACAGATAACGAACCATCAAAACGATCGTTTTGTGTAACAATTTTCGTTAATAAATTGATCGCCTCTTTAATGGTCAGAAAGC
>NZ_CALJRX010000238.1 GCF_937976265.1 uncultured Haemophilus sp. | reverse complement strand
GCGAATACGGCTACGATGCCGCCGGACAACTGACCCACATCCAAAGCAGAGGAGGCCTTTAGAAGGTGAGCATTTTTGCTCGCCTTTTTTATTCAACCTGATTTTGTGAAAGCTCATTAAAAATGAGATAATTCTCAAACCTTTTAAGGGCATTATTTATAAAAATATTTGGAGAAAGCATGGAACACAAACTTGAGGATATCATTGCGATTTTTAATCAATGTTTTGAAGAAGAATATAATACGCGATTGGTTAAAGGTGGGGATGAGCCGATTTACATTCCTGCAAATGATGAGGTGCCTTATAACGCCATTTACTTTGCGAGAGGCTTTTACAGCAGTGCATTACATGAAATTGCCCATTGGTTGGTGGCGGGGAAAGAGCGTCGTAAATTAGAAGATTTTGGTTATTGGTATGAGCCGGATGGTCGTTCTGAAGAACGTCAGCGTGATTTTGAAAAGGTGGAAGTAAAACCTCAAGCGTTGGAATGGATTTTAGCCACTGCGGCGGGATTTCGTTATTTTGCCAGTGCGGATAATTTGAATGGCAATCCAGGGGATACGCAACCATTTAAGCAAGCGGTGTATGAACAAGTGAAAACCTATGCAGAAAAAGGCTTACCAAAACGTGCCGAAACCTTGCGTCATGCCTTGGCTCAATTTTATGGCACAGAAGATCGAATTGATTTAGCGAAATTTGATGTTACTCGCATCTAAAGTGCGGTCATTTTTAGGCAGATTTTGCGTCTGTCAATTTTCCTTAAAATCGGCTAGAATAGGCCGATTTTATTTTTGGCTTTAACTTTATAAAAATATGAAAGATTCTATTATTGCAAAACTTGAAAGTTTAAAAGAACGTTATGAAGAATTAGAGGCATTGCTAGGCGATGCGTCGGTAATTTCGGATCAGGATAAATTCCGTGCGTATTCTAAAGAATATTCACAACTTGAAGATGTGGTGAAATGTTTTAATCGTTGGAATCAGCTTAATTCTAACATTGCTGAAGCAGAATTGATGTTAGATGATCCTGAAATGAAAGAAATGGCAGAAATGGAAATTGAAGAATCCAAAGCCGAAATTGAAGAAGTGGAACAACAACTTCAAATTCTTTTATTACCAAAAGATCCAAATGATGAATATAACTGCT
>NZ_CALJRX010000237.1 GCF_937976265.1 uncultured Haemophilus sp. | reverse complement strand
AGTATACATTAAACAATTACCTAATTTACCACTTTGACTTGTTATGCTATCTATAGTGATATTTCTACAGAAAAAGTGAATGTGAAATTATAAGGTTTACTTAGAATAATCATCTTTGGAAACAAAAGTGCGGTCAAAATCTCTTACGTTTTTGACCGCACCATATGCCTAATATTCTACATTCTATTAAGAAGCCTTACTCAACACAGAGTAAACCTTATTAATTATTAGGCTTAACTCATCACTCTTAACACAAGACACCTTAACTCCCCAAAATCGTTCATCAAAGAAACCAACACTCTGACTTGATCTTATATTAGAAAGCAACAACCTATCCTCAATATAATCTAAGTCATAACTTCTGTTCTTATTAAAAACAACTATCATTTTAGACAAACCACTAGAACTATTTATTACAAAAGGATAAAACCCTTTGTTTACATACTCCATATAGTCTATCTCCCATAAATATGGGTTTACCTCTCCACTCTGTTTAGTTACATTCAATTTTTCAAAAAAAACATCTTCATCATCTATAAATTCTTGATAATTAATCTTATTGTCTTTTATTAATTCCTCAATAGCATATATATACCCAAATCCCTTTGCCATTAGATTAATCATTAAATCCCTATCATCTAAATAAAATAACTCATCATTTACATTGGAAAAAATCTCCAATTTAGGATTAAAGTAATCAATAAGATAACTTGCTTTATTATAAGCCAATTGAGCAGGGTAAATATTCATATCAATACACAGATTTACTGAAAAATTATCTGTGTCTAAAATCTTATCTATTTGAATAGCAAAGCCATTAAAATTCCCTTTACTATCATATATCCCTGGATTTCCGATAATCATCTTCTCTCACCTAATATAGGATTCACTCTAATCGTTAGTATATTTATTTCTATCCTTAAAAGGATTTCATCATATACATACGCCTATCTTGCTTAAATATCAACCGCACTTTTATTTTATCAATTAACTATACTGCTGCCGATACTTCTCTAAATTATCTTGAAAATGCTGAATGTAGTATTCGATATCTTTTTCTCGGTAGCCAAGAATTCGGCCGATTTCACGTTCTACTTTTGGATCAAAACCATTCACTGTGCTTGCAGGAAGTAACACTTCCATTTGTTCAGCGAGTGCAAGAGATTGGGGTAAATAGACAATAAAATCAGTTAAGCAAACATCATTAACATGACGTTGCACCATTTTTGAATGAAGCATTCCTAGCTCAAGATAAGGGAGAAAGGCGTCAGGAATACCGAGCTCCTGATTGAATAATGCCACTTGCTTTTCGCCCCTTAACATTAATTCCAGCTCCTTGCCTTCATGTGGCCCAAGAATACCTTTTTCCATAAGAATATTCCTTTCGTTGAAATAAAAAAGGGGATTGGATGATTGACCAGATCCCCTTTATTGTACGCCTATTTGGCCACAATTTTCATCTAAATGACGAAATTATTTTTTCCAATTTTTCAACGCATCGGCAAAGGCATTCCCCATCGCACTATTTCCTCTTGGATTGCGATCTTGGCGAGGTGCATTACTTCTTGGTTTGGCACTTAAAGTGCGGTCAGATTTGCCGTCATTTTTGACCGCACTTTCATCTAATCGCATCGTTAACGCAATACGTTTACGCGGCACATCCACTTCCAACACTTTCACTTTCACGATATCGCCGGTTTTCACCACTTGATGTGGATCTTCCACGAATTTATCGCTTAATGATGAAATATGCACTAAACCATCTTGGTGAACACCAATATCCACAAATGCGCCGAAGTTAGTCACATTGGTGACAGTACCTTCTAAAATCATACCTGGTTTTAAATCGGTGATTTCTTCGACGCCTTCTGCAAACACAGCGGTCTTGAACTCACCACGCGGATCGCGCCCTGGTTTTTCCAATTCTTTGAAAATATCTTGGACGGTTGGTAAACCAAATTGCTCATCAATAAATTGTTTTGCATCAAGCTGACGTACCACACCGGCATTGCCCATTAAATCTTGAATAGATTGCGCGGTGGCTTGCAAGATTTTTTCGACCACAGGATAAGCTTCTGGGTGAACACCTGAAGCATCAAGTGGATTTTTCCCGCCTGCAATACGCATAAAGCCTGCACATTGCTCAAAGGCTTTTGGCCCTAAACGTGGCACTTTTTTCAATTCGCTGCGACTTTCAAAACGACCATTTTCATCACGATATTCCACAATGTTTTGCGCTAAGGTTTTTGTCATACCTGCTACACGAGCGAGTAATGGCGCCGATGCTGTATTCAAATCCACACCCACCGCGTTTACACAGTCTTCCACCACCGCATCGAGTTTACGCGCAAGTTGGGTTTGGTTTACATCGTGCTGATATTGCCCTACACCAATGGCTTTCGGTTCGATTTTCACTAATTCCGCCAATGGATCTTGTAAACGACGCGCAATAGAGACCGCACCACGTAAAGATACATCTAAATTCGGGAATTCATTTGCGGCAAATTCAGAGGCGGAATAAACGGATGCGCCCGCTTCGCTCACCACAACGGTTTGCGGTTTATTTTCTTTGATTTCTTTAATCACTTCTTTCGCAAAACGTTCTGTTTCACGAGAAGCGGTACCGTTACCAATGGCAATTAACTCTACGTTATGTTTGCGGATTAAGCTGAAAATCGCCACTTGCGCTTCTGCTTCACGCCCCGTGTGTGGATAAATGGTGGTAGTGTCTAATAATTTACCTGTGTTATCCACCACCGCGACTTTAACCCCCGTACGTAAGCCTGGGTCCAAGCCCATGGTACTTTTCGCGCCAGCGGGTGCTGCCATTAAAAGTGCGGTCAGATTTCGAGCGAAAACATCAATGGCTTCTTCTTCCGCTTTTTCACGTAAACTTGCCATTAATTCCGTTTCTAAATGCAACGACACTTTGATTTTCCATGTCCATGCAATCACTTGCTCACGCCATTTATCCGCAGGCTGTCCCGTGAAACGCACATCTAAATAATCACGAATAATCTCTTCACAATAGCTTTGGCGACTTCCCTCTTCCGCATCAGGATCAGCATTTAAGCTTAATTGTAAAATGCCCTCATTACGGCCACGGAACATGGCTAATGCACGGTGAGAAGGCACATTTTTCAATAATTCTTGGTGGTCGAAATAATCTTGGAATTTTGCCCCTTCCGTTTCTTTGCCTTCGATCACTTTAGATACAATAACCGCATTTTTCGCTAAATAATCACGGACTTTCGCTAATAAGCCCGCATCTTCAGCAAAACGCTCCATTAAAATATAGCGTGCACCATCAAGTGCGACTTTGGTGTCTGTTACGCCTTTATCAGCATTCACAAATTCCGCTGCTGCCGTTTCAGGATCATTTTTCGGTTCGTTCCAAAGTAAATCAGCCAATGGCTCAAGACCGGCTTCAATCGCAATTTGCCCTTTCGTACGGCGTTTCGGTTTATATGGCAAATACAAATCTTCTAATTCGGTTTTGCTTTGTGTCGCATGGATTTTGTCACGCAATTCATCGGTCAATTTCCCTTGCTCTTCAATAGATTTCAAAATGGTTTGACGACGATCTTCTAATTCGCGTAAATAAATTAAACGGGTTTCAAAATGACGAAGTTGGGTGTCATCCAAGCCACCAGTGGCTTCTTTACGATAACGGGCAATAAATGGAATGGTGTTGCCATCATCTAATAATTGAATGGCGGCGAGGATTTGTTGGGGTTGAACGGTTAATTCTGCCGCAATAATTTGGCTAATTTGTTGATTTAACATTGTCATACTTCTTTGTGATTAAAGGATTCGAGAAAAACGGGAATAGAATACTGGTTTTAGACAACAGGCTCAAATATAATTCAAAAAAATTTCTTTTATTTTTATTATGGCAAAATCAAATTACATTACCCGTCAAGGCTGGCTTGCGCTTGACCAAGAACTTAAATTTTTGTGGAAAGAAGAACGCCCAAAAGTTACCCAAGCGGTTTCAGATGCTGCCGCACTTGGTGACCGAAGTGAAAACGCGGAATATATTTACGGCAAACGTCGTTTACGTGAAATTGATCGCCGTGTGCGTTTTCTTTCCAAACGCTTAGAAGTGCTACAAATTGTGGATTACCACCCGAAACAAGAAGGCAAAGTATTTTTCGGTGCGTGGGTTGAACTAGAAGATGAAGAAGGCGAAGTGAAGCAATACCGCCTTGTCGGCTGCGATGAATTCGATCCTGCTAAAAACTGGATCTCCATTGATTCTCCCGTCGCACGCGCTTTAATCGGGAAAGGCGTTGATGATGAAATCCATGTGGAAACACCCTCTGGAAAAGTGGTGCTCTATGTGAACAGAATTTGGTATGAAAAATAGCAAGCATAAAAAACAAAAGAGCGGTCAAATTGATCGCTCTTTTTTATTCTATCAATCAGACAGATTATGCGTTATCACCAATTAATACAGACTCTAACGCAATCTCAATCATATCATTGAAAGTTAATTGACGTTCTTCTGCAGTGGTTTGTTCGTGTGTACGAATATGGTCTGAAACGGTACAGATACAAAGTGCTTTTGCACCATATTCTGCTGCTACACCATAGATACCCGCTGCTTCCATTTCTACGCCTAAGATGCCGTATTTTTCCATTACATCAAACATGTCGAAATCTGGCGTGTAGAATAAGTCTGCTGAGAAGAGATTCCCTACGCGAACTTGTTTACCTTTTTCTTTTGCTGCTTGAACAGCGGCTTGTGCCATATCAAAATCAGCAATTGCAGCAAAATCGTTATCTTTGAAACGAATACGGTTTACTTTTGAATCGGTACATGCACCAAGGCCGATGATAACATCACGTACTTTAACGTCCATACGTACGGCACCACAAGAACCAACACGGATGATTTTCTTCACACCGTATTCAGTAATTAATTCTTTCGCATAAATTGAGCAAGATGGGATACCCATACCGTGACCCATAACAGAGATACGACGACCTTTATAAGTACCGGTATAACCCAACATATTGCGAACGTTAGTCACTTCTTTCGCATCTTCTAAGAATGTTTCAGCAATATATTTTGCACGAAGCGGATCGCCTGGCATTAATACAACATCTGCAAATGCGCCTTCAGGAGCGTTAATATGTGGAGTCATTGTTTTTTCCTCTTGTTGATAAATAAAAAATCATTTAAGCAAACGTTTTCGCCTGCTTTAAAGTACAACACCACGAACGATTCGTGGTGTTGAGAGATAAAGTGCGGTCAAAATTCACCACATTTTAATTACATTGCTACGCCGCTTAACTCGATGAATAAACCTGCGATAGTTGCACTCATTAAGTTAGCTAATGTACCTGCGATAACTGCTTTTAAGCCTAAGCGCGCCACATCACCACGACGGTTTGGTGCCATACCACCGATACCACCGATTAAGATTGCGATAGAGCTGAAGTTAGCGAAACCAGATAATGCGAAAGTGATGATGGCTTTGGTTTTTTCACTTAATACAACTGCTGAATCTGGTTGTAAATATTTCGCGAACTCTAAGAAACCCACGAATTCATTTACGGCTAATTTCATACCAATCATTTGACCCGCGATTGCAGATTCATCCCAAGGTACACCGATTAAGTAAGCTAATGGTTTAAATACCCAACCAAAGATTAATTGTAAGGTTAAATCACCGTAACCGAACCAGCCGCCTACGCCACCTAAGATACCATTAATTAAAGCGATTAAACCTACGAATGCGATTAACATTGCACCGACGTTGAACGCTAATTGCATACCGGTACTCGCACCACCTGCCATAGCTTCAAGCACGTTAGTCGGTTTTTCGCTATCATCCGCTTCAGGTTGTTTATCGGTAAATTGTTCAGTTTGTGGGAATAAAATTTTTGCAAATAATAAACCTGCTGGTGCAGACATGAAAGATGCGGCAATTAAGTAAGTCAACGGCACGCCCATTCCTGCATAACCCGCCATCACTGAACCCGCAATAGAAGCTGTACCACCCGCCATAATAGCGAACAATTCAGATTGGGTCATATTTTTAATGTAAGGACGAACCACTAACGGTGCTTCTGTTTGACCAACGAAGATGTTCGCTGCAGCAGACATAGATTCTGCTTTTGATGTACCTAATGCCGCTTGTAATGCACCACCAATCACTTTGATGACTACTTGCATGATACCTAAGTAATAAAGCACAGAAATTAAACCGGAGAAAAAGACGATGATGGGTAAAACTTTCACCGCAAAGATAAAGCCGACATTTGAAGGATCCGCTAAGCCACCAAAAACGAAGTTAATCCCTTCATTACCATACGCGATAACATTCGATACACCATTTGCTGTTGCTTGTAATGCATCGCGACCAAACGGCACATACAAAATAAGGGCCGCAAATCCGATTTGGATCGCCAAAGCCCCTAATACAGTACGTAAATTAATCGCCTTACGATTATTTGAAAATAATACGGCAATGACCAGTAATACGACAATGCCTAAAACGCTACCTAAAATACCCATTTTTTTCCCCTAGGTTGGTTAGATAAGTAAGTGAATAAAATTGTCCTATTCTACTTGTTTTTCGGTAAAAAGTCGGAATATTTTTGCTACTTTTCGATATGTTTGCTTATAAAATGGTCACAATCTTGGTCAGACCACAAGATTTTGCGTAGTTTTCAAGCGCTTGTGTCTGCTCAACAGTTGGGATATAGGGGGTGAGCCCCTCAGCGTCTCGTGCACCTTTTGTGTGCATTCGGATAATTTTCAACAACACATCCGGATAATCTTTCAATAAGGACGCGACTTTTTCCACCAACTTTTCTGCATCAAAAAAATTCGCCACATAAACTAACCGCACTTCTTCCACTTTATTTAATGGTAATAATTGCGCCAAATTCTTCAAATTGCGATCTAAATTTTCTTGCTTGATATGTTGATGAGTAGGAATGATGTTTTGAGGGACGATGCCTTGGCGATTTTGTCTATCAAAGCACAAACTTTGTAAGCCAAGTCCTTCTCCTTTCAGGTCAAAGAGAAATTTGTCTGTCACATCAATTAAAGGGCGAATTGCTTCAAATTCAAAGAAACCACTGCTATCTAAATAGCAAGTTAGCCCTTCCTCACGTAGTTTTTGAAACAATGGAACGAGCTTTTTATGATGAATGGTGGGTTCCCCGCCAGAAACCGTTACACCACGAATGAACGGTACTGCCTCCATCACTTGCTCATACAAATACTGCAGACTGACTTGATGCGCCCCTTCCGCATAACGAGGAATGGTTTCTGGATTATGGCAATAAAGGCAGTTTAACTTACAACCTTGTAAGAAAATACTGGTACGATTCCCCTGCCCTTCCACATTAGAAAAAGGAATAATACGATGCAGGGGAACATAAATATCAGAAAGTGCGGTCACAAAAAACGCTGTTTTTTAGAGTAAGTCATTACTTACGAAAGTTTCATTTGGAAAATCACTAATTCCGCTTGGCAGCAAAATGTGAAAACCGCTTTAAGCAAGTATCCATCTTCAACCTGTTGAATTTCAGACTGAATTTGACAAGGTTCACTTTCGATATCACGTGCTTTCAATGTGAAATATTCCAATGCACCTTCAGCATCTTGACGAGTGGCGTAAAACTGTTCGATAGGTAAACTACAATCACTGTTATCAAACAATGATTTCATATCGAAAGTATTACAACCTACGCATTCAATTGGTTTTTCAGTTTGAATGGCCATCTTTTTCTCCTTATCTAAAAAAGCCGTGATATAACACGGCTTATTAAGTTTAAAATTATTTTGCAGCAACAAAGCCGACGGCTTCATATACTTTAGCAAGAGTTTCTTTCGCTCTTGCACGGGCTTTTTCCGCACCTTGACGTAAAATCTCGTCTAAAAGTGCTTCATCATTACGATATTGATAGAAACGTTCTTGTAAACCCGCAAGTAAGTTTGACACTTCGTCAG
>NZ_CALJRX010000236.1 GCF_937976265.1 uncultured Haemophilus sp. | reverse complement strand
TTGTTATTTAACAGGGAGTTTTTATGCCTGAACGTTCAGCCAATATTAGTACACATGATCCTTTCGGAAGTTTATTAGGTTATGCACCGGGTGGGATTGCGATTTATTCATCCGATTATCATACAGCAGATGAGAAAGAGTATCCGGATGATGCTGCCTTTCGCAGTTATTTAGGAAGAGAGTACATGGGCTACAAATGGCAGTGTGTGGAGTTTGCACGTCGCTATCTCTATCTCAACCATGGCATGGTGTTTACTGATGTAGGAATGGCTTACGAGATCTTTTCTTTACGATTTTTACGTCAAGTAGTGAATGATGCCTTATTACCTTTACAAGCCTTTTCAAATGGTTGCAAACGTAAGCCTGAAGCAGGGGCCCTATTAATTTGGCAAGAGGGAGGCGAATTTAAACATACGGGGCATGTGGCGATTATTACCGAAGTCTTAGAGGATAAAATCCGCATTGCTGAGCAAAACGTGATTCACTCTCGCTTACCAAGCGGGCAGCAATGGACACGTGAATTACCAATGACAGTTTCTGAAACAGGCTATTTTTTGCATGATACCTTTGATGATACCGAAATTTTAGGTTGGATGATCCAAACGGAAGACACCGAATACAGTCTGCCACAGCCAATGCCAGAAAAAGAGAAACTTGAAATTCATGCAGAACATATTGAAAACAAGGGGCAGTTTGAGCACAAATGGCTGAATGAGAAAAATGAATTTGAAGCCGCCTATGTGAAAGCTATGGGAGGGCATAAAGTTAGTCATTCTGATCAATATCGCTATTTTACGATATCTGAAACAGCACAACATGAGTTAATTCGTGCAACCAATGAATTGCATTTAATGTATTTGCATGCCACAGATAAAGTCTTAAAAGACGATAAGCTATTAGAATATTTTAATATTCCTAAATTGCTTTGGCCTCGTTTACGATTGTCTTGGCAAAATCGCCGTTACCAAACCATTACGGGTCGTTTAGATTTCTGTATGGATAGCCGAGGATTGAAAGTGTATGAATACAACGCAGATTCAGCCTCTTGTCACGCTGAAGCTGGTGAGTTTATGAATCGATGGGCAATCCAAGGCGGATTGAATATTGGTGAAAATCCTGCTGATGGTTTACGTAATGCATTAGCGGATTGTTGGAAACACAGTGAAGCTACGCCGCTTGTTCACATCATGCAAGATCATGATGATGAAGAAGATTACCACGCATTGTTTATGCGTAACGCACTGGTTCAAGCCGGATTTCGAGCCAAAATTATTCATGGCACAGAGGGATTACATTGGGATAGTCGAGGTCGTTTGATTGATGATGAAGATAACCAAGTAAAAACGGTATGGAAAACGTGGGCCTGGGAAACTATGTTGGAGCAACTTCGTGAAGATGCAACAGGCATGGAAGTGGCACCACCTATTCGTACAGGCTATCCGGAAGATAAAGTGCGGTTGATTGATGTGTTACTTCGTCCCGAAGTTCTGGTTTATGAACCACTTTGGACAGCCATCCCAAGTAATAAAGCGATTTTGCCAGTGTTGTGGTCATTATTCCCAAATCATCGTTATCTACTTGAAGCGGGATTTGAATTGACGCCAGAACTGATTAAAAATGGTTACGCACAAAAACCAATTGCAGGTCGCCGAGGTGATAATGTGAAATTAATTGGTGAGTGTAAATCTGTACTCGATAGCACAGATGGTCGTTTTGATAAGCAGGAAAGTATTTATCAACAGCTTTGGTGTTTACCAAAAGTGGAAGATCAATATGTTCAGGTTTGTACTTTCACTGTTGGTGGGCATTATGGTGGTAGCTGTTTACGCTCAGACCCGAGTTTGGTCATTATGGGAAATAGCGATATGCAACCGTTAAGGGTATTATCTGATAAAGATTTCCTTAAGAAATAAAAACAAAACCGGCACTCAAAATGAGTGCCGATTTATTATCATCAATTTATTAGATTATTTTGTATCTTTGTTATCTGCAGGTTTTTCATTTGCTTTTAACATATCCGCAGGAATAAAGCTTTGTTGTACTTTTTCCATGTGTGGAAGGTTGTGGGCAATACCTTTGTGACAGTCAATACAGGTTTTGTTTTGTTCCTGTGCAAGGGCGTGCATTTGTTGCGCTACAGCTTTTTGTTGAGTAAAGTCCATATCGTTGAA
>NZ_CALJRX010000235.1 GCF_937976265.1 uncultured Haemophilus sp. | reverse complement strand
ACCTGCGACATATGGATTAACAGTCCACCGTTCTACCGACTGAACTAAGGAGGAAATGGTGCCTCGAGGCGGAATCGAACCACCGACACGGGGATTTTCAATCCCCTGCTCTACCGACTGAGCTATCGAGGCGTTATCGTTATTGGCTACTGCCTGACAACGGAGCGTATTAAACTATTTTTTCGGGTATCGGTCAACAACTAAATTCAAAAAAAGTGAAAAATTTAGTGTGTTTGAATGGTTAATAACCAAAACGTCTATAAAAAGAACGTATTTTGAAAAACTCAATTAAAAATAACCGCACTTTATAGAAAAAATAATGCCCGAGAGAAACGTCTTTCGGGCATGGTATTTAATTTCTGAAATTATCGTCTTACACGGAATTTCTTCTGAGCCGCATCCACTTTCAACAAGTAGTTTCTTGCTTGTGAGGATGGGTGTGCGGTCGTTAAGATACGATATACTTGTTCAGGATACATCTGGTTGATCTTATAGATTGCCTCATCTTTATCACTATCAAACACTCGCAATACCGCACCTGCTCCACTGTTATAAGCCGAAATCATCGCAAAGCGTTTAGAGGTTGGATTGGTGATACCGTCTAAATATTGATTTTGTAGAATCCATAAATAAGCCACACCTGCATCAATATTGTTTGCTGGATCATATAAGTAACGTGTTGATGGCTGTCCACCTTTACCTTTCATCGCAAATACATCGCGACCTGCTGTGCTTGGTACCACTTGCATTAAACCGATTGCATTCGCATAACTGATCGCATACGGGTTGAAGCTAGATTCTGTTTGCATAATACCTAAAATCAAGCTTTCATCAATGCCATAGCGTTCTGCGGCTTTACGGACTAATGGAATATATTTTTGTGCACGCACTTCAACGTGGTTTGCAATCATTGAGATCACCACAAATTGCACAGTGTTACCATTTTGTAAACGGCGAGTTTGCAATTTATTTTGGATTAAATAGGTGGCGAAGTTGCTTGCAATCACTTGGTTAGCAATTTGCTGACCATTATTATCCACGACCTGACCTAATAAGAAAGGACGCGTACTAATCGGCACATCACCAGAAGCGAATAAGTCGATGCCTTTCGCATCCGAGCCCATCAATAAAGTATGGACAATCGCATTATGTAAGCGATTAAGATCTTGTTGAGTTTCAACAATAATTGTACCTTCGTCAAAGCTTACGTGGCTACGCGTATAGAAAGAATCCGTGTATTTCACGTAATCTTTACGGCTCGCCACTAAAAGCTCATTTACCCCCCAAATACGATCGATATTATGGGAGAATTGACCCGTTAAAATATCTAAACCTTGCGTGTCTTTTGCAAACACTTCGTCATAATTAATGCCACGTCGATGGCTTGGCGAGTCGCTACACGCATATAAAAGCGGAAGTAGCGCCAATAATAAATACTTTTTCATAATCTTTTGTTATTTAGATGGGGGAACGTAACCTTCAATATGCACATCTTTGCCTTCAAATAAGAAATTCACCATTTCTTCTTCTAATAATTTACGATGTTCGGCATTCATCATATTGAGTTTTTTCTCGTTCACTAACATGGTTTGCTTTTTGATCCATTCGCCCCATGCTTGTTTACTAATTGAATTAAAAATACGTTTACCTAATTCACCGGGATACAGTTGAAAATCCAACCCTTCCGCATCTTGTTTCAAATATTCGCAAAAAACGGTTCTAGCCATAATAATTCCTTACAAATTGCGTTAATAAATTTTTCACAGGCTGAGCTAACCCGATCTGTTCAGGTGACGTTGGATCATACCAATATTTGACCGCACTTAATAGACCAGATTGAGATTCTTTTCCTTTTTCTGACAATTTTTTCCAATCTGAACGATCGCCATCTTCAAATTTTCGATCGACTTCAACATAAATAGGATGGATATCTAAATGAAAATGACTAAACGTATGACGGAAAGTTACCCATTCTTGATACTCGGTAATCCCTTGTTCTTTCAGAAAATTCAGCAATGTTTGTTTATCATCAAACTGAGGGAAACAATACAATCCGCCCCATAAGCCTTTACTTTCACGCTGTTCCAACCAGACTTTTCCTTGATGAGATAAAATTAAAAAATAGCGCTGCTTTTCCGGCAACGATTTTTTCGGTTTCTTTCCAGGAAATTCCGTCCACTTTTCGAGTTTATTGGCTAAACAATCCTTACTTAGAGGACAAAGATCGCATTTAGGTTTTGTTCGAGTACAAATAGCCGAACCGATATCCATCATCGCTTGATTAAATTCAGCGACTCTCGTTGTTGGTGTAACCTGTTCGCTCAACTGCCATAATTGATTTTCGACTTTCTTCTCGCCTGGCCAACCTTCTACAGCAAAATAACGAGAAAGGACGCGTTTTACATTGCCGTCTAAAATCGGATAAGGTTGATTTTGCACAGAAGATAAAATTGCCCCTGCCGTTGATCGTCCCACGCCCGTTAATGCCCAAACTTGCTCAAATTGTGTAGGAAATTCGCCTTGATATTCATCTCTAATGGTTTGAGCGGCTTGATGTAAATTTCTTGCACGTGCGTAATAACCGAGTCCCGTCCACAGATGTAATACTTCATCTTGCGAAGCATTAGCAAGTGCGGTCACATTAGGAAAGGTTTTGATAAATCGCTCAAAATAAGGAATAACGGTAGAAACTTGGGTTTGTTGTAACATCACTTCGGACAGCCAAACACCATAAAGAGTTTTATTTTGTTGCCAAGGTAAATTTTTCCGCCCAAACTTTTCATACCATTGTAAAACAGAATGGGCAAAAGGGGCATCAACAGAGGATTGGGCTAACATAACTTTCCTAAAGTGCGGTCAAAAATAAGCAAAAATTTTGCGATGATTTTATCACTAAAGCACACCACTTGATCAATTTGATTTTTTCAGTATAATTCGCAGTCTATTTGGTGCCGGATTGTCGGCGATTATTAACTCACGCGGTGTAAGTGGAAAGCATTTATAGCGGCGTGGCTTCAATTTGAGGTTTTCTATGAAACAAGGTATTCATCCAGAATATAAAGAGATCACTGCAACTTGTTCTTGCGGTAACGTGATCAAAACTCGTTCAACTTTAGGCAAAGACATCAACCTTGATGTGTGCGGTAGCTGCCACCCATTCTACACTGGTAAACAACGTGTTGTTGATACTGGTGGTCGTGTTGAACGCTTTAACAGCCGTTTCAAAATCCCAGGTACAAAATAATTTGAATCTGTGTGAAGAACCCTGCCTATGCAGGGTTTTTTATTATCTAAAATTCACTATTTTTTAATATTCGATAAACACAAAAGTGCGGTCAAAATTGACCGCACTTTAATTCCCTGTTAAGCAATTAGAGATTTATTTAAAAGGTATAATTAACATTTAAACGAATGTCTCGACCTGGCTCAGGCAATGTTGATACACCTGCACGTTGGCTATGGCTTCGATAATATTTGTTAAACGCATTATCTAGAGCAAGATTAACATTAATATTTTCAGCTGGTTTCCATGTAATATAGAAATCACTTACCCCATATCCTGGACGTTTAGTGGTTGTTGCACCACCGCCACGATTATTCGTTGTTGAGTCATAACTGGTATGCTGTACGAAACGACCTTTCCAGCCAATTTCAATATCAGGTTGAGTGAAGCGATAAGATACACCTGTTGTCCATGTACGTCCAATTGGGATTGCTGTCACAGTACTATCTACCGTTCTGCCATCTAATTCTGGTTTACTATAAGCCACGCCTGCACGTAATGTTAAACCTTCATATTTATAAGCTGCACCGACTTCGTACCCATGATTTCTTAATTTACCTGCATTTTGAATTTCATAAAAACCCGAGCTTACTTGTGTAAATGCGTGTGTATCTTTTACCGTTTGCCAGAAATAGCTTCCATTTAAGGAGAAATGATCGGCAAGTTTATAATTGAAACCCACTTCTGCATTACGGGATTTCTCCGGTTTAATATTTGATGCAATTGAGTAAACCGCTGCCTTACCTCGAGTGGCGCCTGAAGATAGCATTATTTCATGGAAACGAGGGCTTCGTGTTGCATAGTTTAAGCTCGCATTAAAGCTTAGATCATTATTCACTTCATAAATTAAACCAACACTTGGGTTTACGCTGCCCTTGTGAGATTTTTTACCATTCATTGCTCGGAAATCAAAATGATCATAACGTAATCCGGTTGTTAAGGTAAAAGCGCCTAAGCCCCAAATACCTTCTGTATAAACACCGACATCACGTTTCTTTTGGGTTTTCATTTGAACACCGTTTTGTACGGTTAGCGAATTAGGTTTACCTTCTTGATCACGGTAATTAACACCATATTTAATGAGATGAGATTGACCGATTGCACTTTCTAAATTTAAGTTTGCACCATTAGCAATTAAGCGTGTTTTTGAATTCTCACTTGGTTCTTTACGATTGAGCACAGAATGATATACATTAGCTTTAGCATTTGTTACAAAGCCCATGTTTTTACCATTCCACTCTACGTTTGTTGTATCGTTTTGTGTAATACGATAACGAGGAGAATTATTTGCCTCATTATTGTCTTGCGCAAAATCAAACTCTTCACGAAGTGCACGAACACCATAATGACGTTCTTGACGATGACTGACTTCGATTCTGTGGTTTTCATTGACATCAAAACCAAGCTTAGCTAATAAGCCACGCTGTCCTAATGCACTATTTTTGACTTTATACCCATTACCGTCTTTATAATCACGTTCAGTCACAAAATTAGCAGAAATTAATGCATCTAATGGGCCAGCTTTAGAATAAACCGTCGCACCTTTAGACCAGCCGCTATTTGAACTTACACCTGCGTGAACTTTGAAGCCAATATCTTGCCCTTCTTTGAGCAAATCTTTTGCACTCACTGTTTCTGCAACAATCGCACCGCTTGTTGCCCCAATCCCAGCACTGGCTGATCCCGTTCCTTTTTGCACGTCAACACGTTTTAATAAAGACGGGTCAAACATGAAACGACCTTGGTGATGGAATAATTGTGCATCGGTATAAGCCCCATCAATTTTCACATCAACTTGATCTTGTCCCATACCACGAATCGTAAACCATTGTGATGTACCACGACCACCACCAAAATTAATTGCTGGCTCATCTTTTAATAAACCTTTTAATTCAGTCTCTGTGCTACGCTCCATTGTTTTTGTCGTAATCACATTGGTTTTACTTTTTGCGCCGCTATTTTCAGAAACAACATTGATCACATCTAATTGTTCTTCAGCTTGGACATTCGCTGCAATAAACACAGCAAGTGGCAATAAGGCAAAATTTGCTTTCTTCATGAGTACCCCCAATAAAATTAAAATGATAATTATTATTGTTTATTTTTGCGTATTAAGTCAAGATTTCTTTGCGTTTTTGTTGTCTAAGTTAATTACGCACAAAAAAAGCCCTGTATAAACAGGGCTTCAATCATCTATTCTTAATTAGAAAGTGTATTTTACCGTTGCGTAATAGGCACGACCCGGTTCGTTGTAAGTATGGGCATTGTAATTTGTACTGCTTGATGAACGATAAATGCGTTTATCAAATAAGTTACTTACACCAACACGAATGCTGATTGTATCTTTCCAATTATAACCCGCACTTAATCCCCAAATTGCATAGCTACCAATATCTTCTGAGCCAGCAAGCTGATTAACGTATGCGTTGTTACCATTTTCCATACGGTTTTCCGGATTTTTACGGGATTTTTGTTTACCGTATTGCGTATAAGTTAACATTGCATCCAAACTATCTGTAATTTGATAACTTAAGCTGGAATTCAAGGTGTATTTCGGTACGATAGAAAGCGGGTTACCCGTATCTTTATTTTTGGTTTTATGCATATAAGTGAAGTTATTCACCCAGTTTAATTTATCTTGGATTAATGGTAATGTCAGATTGCCTTCAAAACCTTCAATCACTGCGCGGTTTGCATTACCCCATTTATACACATAGTTACCTAAGTTGGTTAAACCGATAAATTCACCATCAGATACGATTTTATTACGATAATCATTACGGAAGTAAGCCACAGAAGCAAGAAGTCCGTTTTTATCATATTCAATTCCGATTTCTTTATTCCAGCTGGTTTCCGGTTTAATGTCGCTATTACCTTGGAAATAACAAGTTTTATTATTTGGTACATTCGTTGGACAACCTTGACCTAAGGTAAATAGCAAGTAATTTGGGTTAGTTTGATAAAGGTTCGGTGCTTTATAAGCTCTTGCAATCCCACCTTTAATTCTCCAATCATCGTTGAGGCTTTGTAAGAAGTTTAATCCACCGCTTACATTAGAACCAGAATAACTGTTGTAATCATAACGTAAAGATGGCGTTAAAATCGTAGATTGGGTTGCTGAAATGTTATCTTCAATAAATACAGCCCATTCCGTTTGACTACTATGACCACCTCGTACATTTGAGATACCGGTTGGTAGGCTTTCTTTCAAATCATAAACCACTTTATTACCTACGCGTCGTCCGCCGAGTAACTGCGTCATAGAAGCATCATCATCTAAACTGCTGTGCACACCTTCAAAACCAACTGTCAGCATATGATCTACGCCCAAGGTAAATGGGATATAGAATTCAGAACTAAAACGCGTATTTTTAAGAATAGCATCGCTAAAAGCTGATGTGCTCGAATAACTGCCCTCTGGACCACCCGCTAAATATTCTGGTAAACGGCTGTTTTTAGTTTTATCAAAAGTAATATAGGTTTTATTGTCGAAATGATCGAATTTACCTTCATAGGTTAAAGCATAGTTCTGACGATATAAACGAGCGGTTTCAGCTTTGCTTCCAGCCAACGTTTTGGTTTCAGGATAGTTTTTATTATTGTAAAGCCCTGATGAGCTATTTTGTGTATCACCGTTATAAATATTACCTTGGCGACTAAAACCAGAATCCAAGGTTAATTTATTTTTCTCATTGATATTCCACACTAAACGGCCATTAATATCTTTATTACGAACACCTTCACGACCAGCAATCGCAGGATCACCATTAATACCGACTTCATCCGCTTGAGTTTTGTTCCAGTTACCATATAAACGGAATTGCAATACATCTTTAATTAACGCACCGCTTAGATTAAAACCGACACGGTTCGTTGCACCTTCATCGCTGTCTTCTGGTTGGTTGGTGTAATAACTTAAGCTACCGTGTAAATCATTGGTAACCGGTTTAGTGATAATATTAACCACCCCGCCCATTGCACCTGAGCCATAACGTGCAGCTGAAGGGCCACGTAATACTTCAATTTTTTCAATCGCTTCAACTGGCACCCAGTTGCTGTCGCCACGAGAGTTACGTTCACCACGCACCCCATAACGTTCTGCATTACGAGAGGTGACTGGTTTACCATCCACTAAAATCAATGTATTTTCTGGTCCCATACCACGAATATCAATTTGACGTTTATTTCCGCGTTGTCCTGTAGATGAGTTACCCGTCAAATTCACACCTGGCATGGTACGTAATACTTCAGAAATATCATTTGTCGCTGGACGTTTCTCTAAATCTTTTGCTGTCACAAGAGAAGAACCAAGTGATTGTTTTACCTGATCTTCCGCTGTCACTTTAATTTCCTCAAGTTTCTCTTCTGCATAAGAATAGTTTGAAAAAAGGGCGATGGTTAACGCACTTAATGCGAAGAATGATGTTGTTTTTAAATGATTGGATTTATACATTGAAATGCTCTCCTGGCATATGTGGAATAAATAATGCCCGAGAATTCTAGTACAATATAATTTTACTGTAAATAACAATTCTTATCATTTTTATTGATTTTTAATAAAATACCTCATTTTTTGACCGCACTTTCTTGCAATCCCAATTAATTCTAGTATCATTCACGGCTCGCTAATTTGGCGGATTTATTTCTCATGTCGGGTTCCCTACCCCCGATTAACTAACTAAAAAGGTCTTAAAATGAAAATTAATACCCCGATCTTCAATGATCAACAAAAACGTTTTGCTTTAATTTTATTAAGCTTATTTCATATCTTCATCATCACAGCCAGTAACTATTTCGTTCAAATTCCCTTTGAAATCAATTTAAAATTGACTGCACTTGGTTTTGCTGATGATTTTTCATTCCACAGCACATGGGGCACACTCACGTTCCCATTCATTTTCTTAGCCACCGATTTAACGGTGCGTGTATTTGGGGCAAAAGAAGCACGGTGGATCATTTTTATTGTGATGTTCCCCGCGCTTATCGTGAGTTACATTGTTTCAGTGGTTTTTTCTGACGGACAATATCAAGGCTTAGGTGCATTAAGTGAATTCAATATGTTTGTTTTCCGTATTGCATTTGCGAGTTTCTGTGCTTATGTTTTCGGTCAATTATTAGATGTGTTAGTCTTCAACCGCTTACGCCAATTAAAAACTTGGTGGATTGCCCCGAGTAGCTCAATGATATTTGGCTCTCTAGCTGACACCTTTGTGTTCTTTGCCGTAGCGTTCTATCAAAGTAGCGACCCTTTCATGGCAGAACATTGGTTTAGCCTTGGATTTGTTGATTACTTATTTAAATTATTTGTCGGTATTGTCTTGTTTGTTCCCGCTTACGGTGTGGTACTCAACATGATTTTGCGCAAACTTCAATCACTCGCGAATTCCCGACAATTCGCTTAACTTAAGGAAATAAAATGGCTGAAACGCTTTCTCTTAGAGCCAAAATAGAACAAAGCCCAATGGGTGCCTATCAATGGATGATTGTGGCAATGGCCGCTATCATGAATTTACTTGATGGCTTTGATGTACTCGCCCTTGCCTTTACTGCAACAGCCATTCGAAACGAATTTGGTTTAACCGGGATTGAGTTAGGTTATTTATTAAGTGCCGGCTTATTTGGTATGGCTGCGGGCTCGCTTTTCCTCGCCCCACTCGCCGATAAAATCGGTCGTCGTCCTCTGTTATTGATGGCGGTATTATTATCCACTATCGGGATGTTAGGCTCAGCGTTTATTTCACAATATCAATGGCTCGGTTTCTGGCGAGTCATCACCGGTCTTGGTGTCGGCGGTATTTTAGTGGGCACAAACGTGATCACCAGTGAATATTCCTCTCGCAAATGGCGTAGCTTTGCGATCAGTTTCTATGCTGCAGGTTTTGGTATCGGTGCGGTATTAGGTGGTATGTTCGCCGTGATGTTGCAAGGTGAATATGGCTGGCGTTCCGTGTTTTTAGCGGGAGCTATCTTGACCGGTTTACTTTTAATCGTTTTATTTATTTGGTTACCGGAATCCATTGACTTCCTCACATCTAAACAACCTAAAAATGCAGAAGTGCGGTTAAATTTAATCGCAAAAAGAATAGGTTTAGCCGGTGATTGGAAACTTCCAGAAAAAACGGAAAAACTTAAGACTAAATTGCCTATTAGCCAATTATTCAGCGAAAAATACTTACATTCTACTCTGTTAATTTGGACAGCTTTCTTCGCCATCATGTTCAGCTTCTATTTTATTAGCTCATGGACACCCGCCTTATTAAAAGAAGCAGGCATGACAACAGAACAAAGTGTAAGCGTAGGGATGATGATCTCATTAGGCGGCACTTGTGGAGCCTTAATCTATGGCTTACTGGCTAGCCGCTGGACGGCACGTGGTGTGCTAATTTTATTCACCGTGTTATCTTCCGCAGCAACCATCATCTTTATCTTATCCTCGTCTGTTTTATGGATTGCGATGGTATTCGGTATTTTAGTTGGTGCGCTCATGAATGGCTGTATCAGCGGTCTTTATACCTTAAATCCACTTACTTATGATGCCGATATTCGTAGCACCGGTGTGGGCTGGTCGATTGGTATCGGTCGTATTGGTGCGATTCTTGCCCCAACGATTGCCGGTCAATTATTAGATATGGGCTGGGACAAACAGAGTTTATATGTTGGCGTTGGCTTCGTTATGCTGATCTCAACAGTCGCACTCTTTTTCTTAAAAAGCCGCTCAGAAATTAAAGCATAATCTTAAAAAAATATAGCAAAAGGCGTGATAAACACGCCTTTTTTATTGACTTAATAAAGTGCTCATCCCTAGCCTTCAGATCAGAAAGATTCTCAGGTTATTTTATGTAACATTTTCTTCTAAAAATCCTTTGTTATCCATCTTGAATTTCAACGCATTATGGTGTTAAATCAGCACACATTATAAGGTTATAAAAATATAAAAATAAGTTGTAGGAATTTATGTGCCAATTACTCGGAATGAACTGTAATACACCGACGGATATTGTCTTTTCTTTTGAAGGTTTCCGTCGTCGTGCTGGTCTTACCGACTGCCATTCAGATGGCTTCGGTATCGCTTTTTTTGAAGGTCGTGGTGTGCGTATCTTTCGCGATAACCACGCTGCATCACAATCCTCGATTGCGGATTGTGTAAAACAATACAACATTAAATCGCTCAATGTGATTGCTCACATTCGCAAGGCAACACAAGGCGGTGTAACCATTGAAAATACCCATCCCTTTATTCGTGAAATTTGGGGACAAAACTGGGTGTTTGCTCACAACGGTAATTTAAAAGACTTACCGGATATGTCTGAAAGTTTCTGCCAGCCTATTGGCTCAACTGATTCAGAAACGGCATTTTGTTATATGGCGGAATATTTGAAAAATCGCTTCCGTCGTAAACCGTCTGAAATGGAAATTTTTGAAGCCATTCAAGACATTACTAAAGAGCTCTCACAAAAAGGCACCTTTAACTTCATTCTTTCAAACGGAGAATGGATGATTGCCCACTGCTCAACCAATTTGCATTACTTAACGCGTAAAGCGCCTTTTGGTAAAGCGCATCGCATTGATGATGATGGCGTCATCGATTTTAATGATTACGCAAAAGATGGCGATAAAGTCACGATCATTACGACCTTCCCGCTCACCAAAGATGAACCTTGGGTCAAAATGGAACATGGTGGTTTCGTCTTCTTCAAAGAAGGGGACAAAATTGCTGAGGTCGTCGGTGTGGCTAAAGAAATGGAAGATGATGGTACATTAGGCAATCGCGCAGCAGCCTAATAACAAATCACAATAAAAGTGCGGTCAAAAACATCAGAGATTTTGACCGCACTTTCTTTATCTGCAATTAACGCATTGTCACAAATTCTTCTGAACCTGTTGGGTGAATCGCCACTGTATTATCAAAATCTGCTTTAGTTGCCCCCATTTTGATTGCTACAGCAAAACCTTGGATCATTTCATCCACACCAAAACCAATGCCGTGTAAACCCACGATTTTTTCTTCTTTGCCAACACAAACTAATTTCATTCGGCAAGGTTGACGATGTTCAGTGACAGCGGTGTACATTGCCGTGAAAGAGGATTTATACACTTTCACATTTTCTTCGCCATATTGCTCAATCGCTTGCGGTTCAGTTAAACCCACCGTACCAATTGGCGGATGGCTGAACACAACGGTTGGTACAAGATTGTAATCCAAATGCTCATTTGGTTTGTTATTGAATAAACGCTCAGACAAACGACGACCTGCCGCCACGGCAACCGGTGTTAATTCAATACCACCTTCGATAATATCACCTACCGCATAAATGCCAGGTACGTTTGTATTTTGATATTTATCGACAATAATTTGTCCACGTGAATTGGTTTTCACACCTGTTACTTCAAGATTAATCACATCCGTTGCCGGTTCACGACCAATCGCCCAAATTAACGTATCCACCGTGGTTTCACGACCATCTTGTAATTTCAAGGTAAGCGAACCATCGGCATTTTTCACGACTTCTTCAGGCAACGCTTTGGTATGTAATTGGATACCATCTTGTGCTAACACTTCAACTAAGGTTTCAACAATCAATGGATCTTGATTACGCAATGGGGCATGTTGGCGAACAAATAAATGGGTTTCGCTGCCTAAGCTATTAAAAACACCCGCTAATTCAACGGCAATGTAACCTGCGCCTACTACTGCGACACGTTTTGGTAATTCATTTAAAGCAAATACACCATTTGAATCAATCCCGTATTCTGCACCTTTTACCGCTGGAATACTTGGGCGACCACCCGTCGCAATTAAGATATGATCGGCAGTCACTAATTCTGTTGAACCATCTGCATAGCTCACTTCAATGGTTTTCGCATCTTTAAAACGTGCAAAACCATTTAGAACGTCCACATTATTTTTCGCTAACACATTATTGTAAGAGGTATGAATACGACCGATGTAAGCTTGACGACTCTCAACTAATTTCGCGTAATCAAACTTTTTCACTTCTACATCAAAACCATAAGCGGGTGCATAGCGATTAATGGCTTCTGCAATTTGTGCGCCATAGAACATCACTTTTTTCGGTACACAACCTACGTTCACACAAGTACCACCGAGATGTTTTGCTTCGATAATCGCACATTTTTTGCCATAGCTTGCCGCACGGTTAATTGAAGCAATCCCGCCAGAACCGCCACCGATCGCAATATAATCATAATGTTTAGTCATTTTCATTATCCTTTTTTACTCATTGGAATTTTCTACTATTTTGCCTAAAAGTGAATAAGAAAGCTATAAATTGATGTAATTGGAATTGTCTATATGCGAGGAAAAAGTGCGGTTATTTTTCGCATAATTTTCAGCAAGCAAAATGTATTTTCGCTATAATGCCCTTCAACTCTAAAGAGAAATAAATTTGAATGAATAATAAACATAAGAGATAGAAAAATGCCTCAAAGAACTGATAAAAAAACAATCTGTTTGAATATGATTGTCAAAAATGAATCTGCTATCATCCGAGATACATTAGAGAACATTATTGCTCATGTTCCATTAGATTATTATGTCATTAGTGATACAGGATCAGACGACAATACTGCAGACATTATCAAACAATTCTTTGATGAAAAAGGTATTCAAGGCGAAATTCATCACGATGAATGGGTTAACTTTGCTCATAACCGAAATTGTGCACTACAACATGCACAAGGAAAAACAGATTATGTATTAATCTTCGATGCCGATGATCGTTTTGAAGGAAACTTTGTATTGCCTGAAGAACTAACGAGCGATCGCTATTATTTCCGCATGGCAAATAGTGTAACGGGTGCGAATGTTTATTTCCGTACGCTTATGTTTCGTAATGATGACTCATTCTATTGGCGTGGCGTATTGCATGAATTTGTTGAACAACGTAAAAAAACCGTTGTGGAGCAAAAAATCTTTGGTGATTATTATGTGATTAGTGGGCGTTTTGGGGCGCGTAGCAACAATCCACAAAAATATTTCCAAGATGCTCAAGTGTTAGAAAAAGCATTCTACTCACCTGAAGATGAAGATCTTAAAGATCGCTATGCGTTTTATACTGCACAATCTTATCGTGATGCAAATATGCCTGAAAAGGCTATTGAGTGGTATGCCAAACGTGCAAATTTAGGGGGCTGGTATGAAGAAGTTTATTATTCTCTTCTCCAAATTGCCCTATTAAAAATTGAATTAAATGCTCCATTAGATGAAGTGCAAAATCTTTTACTCGCCGCTTATGAATATCGTCCACAACGTGCGGAAAGTCTTTATCATTTGGCGCGCCAATTACGCTTCCACGATAAAATCAAACTCGCTTATATTTATGCAACTGCAGCAGTAAGCATTCCTTTAAATAAAGATATTCTCTTTGTGGATCACGCTGTTTATGAATGGAAGGTAAAAGATGAACTTGCGGTTAGTGCGTATTGGGTTGGTAACTATCAACTTTGCCATGATCTCTGCTTAGAATTATTAGCCAATCCAACTATTCCAGAAAGAGATAAACAACGTTTCCAAGAAAACTTGAGATTTGCAAAAGAGCATCTTTAAAAATATTAGTCGTTCAATGCAAGGTAAATAGAGATGAATAAAAAACTGGTTGGCTTAAGTATGGTTCGTAATGAAAGTGATGTTATTGAAACTTTTATTAGACACAATTTAACCTTATTAGATGAACTTCATATTATTGACCACAATAGCAGTGACAATACGCGTGAAATTCTCACTCTTCTTAAGCAAGAGGGACTACCAATTCATATCTATCATTACAATGAACTCGAATTTGCCCCTGAACGTATATTAAATCATATGATGCAGCACATTCTCAATAATGATGCTGACATTGATTACATTTTTCCACTTGATGCAGATGAATTTATTTATTGTCCTTCCCGTGAGAAATTGAACGCTTTTCTTACTCTTATTCCTCAAAATCGCGTAGGCATGTACACCTGGCGAGGCTATCTACCGCATTCAACCGAATATGATCCTGATTTTATTTTTCATTTTACCGATCAACGGAAAGAAGAAATTCTCACCCCAAAAGTCATTATTCCACGAGCGATTGCAGAAACCTGTATATTGACTATAGGTAGTCATTCCGTACGAGATAAAGAGGGGAAAGAAGTTCAAAGTATCGTATTTATTGGTTCAAATAACCAACAATTCTATTATTGGTTCATTAATCGATTCAATGCAGAATTCATTGAAACGAATGATTTATGGCTAGGGCACTACCCT
The DNA here is from genome assembly GCF_937976265.1 of uncultured Haemophilus sp. Taxonomy (GTDB): domain Bacteria; phylum Pseudomonadota; class Gammaproteobacteria; order Enterobacterales; family Pasteurellaceae; genus Haemophilus_D. The sequence goes on along the minus strand of NZ_CALJRX010000235.1, from coordinate 2,532 downwards.
ATTCGCTCAACAATTCAGCAAATTAAAAAAGTCTTGGAAAAATCTATCACGATGGTGATGGAGAAAAAGGGATATCGTGATTCAGCTTGGGAAAATCAGTTACGTGATTTACTCTCCCATAATATGAATATATCTCTTGATGAGCTCCGCCTTATTGCCTATAAATATCGTGCATCTGATGCTGAACATACACAAGTTGCACGTAAACAGCCATTACGCGCTACAAAGTTAGAATTGAAATATCAACATCTAATAAATAACGATCCACTTCCTATACTCGCAAAACTCATCCTCGACCTTGCTGAGAAATTGCGCTAGTTATCTAGAATTAAGATCAAACTATAAAATTTTATTCGGTCGCATAATAAGATAAGACCAATCTAGATGGCGAAAAAACCAATATTTCTCACGCTCAAATAATGTCGGGTTATGATTATCCCAAGGTTTATGCTTTGCAGCATAATGGATAATAAGAGGTGGAATATTGAGATTAACTTGAATAATGCCACGCTCTAGTTTAATTTTTTCAATATATTGCACCTGAGCATTTTCAGTAAAACTATAATATTTTGCCTTTTCTCGTAAAACGATATTTAAAATACACTGATCCCCGTATAAAACTTGATCGCCATACTCTTCAATAGTTTGCAATAATGTATCGACTAAACCTTCATTACGCCATTTACCACAATCAATCAGTAGAACGCCGCTATTAAAATAATTTCTGGAAACTGATGCATCTAAATAAGGAAACGGAAAGTGTTCCCCCATCCCATAATCCTTCACAACACCAACAGGTGCGCCATTAAGATCGCTATAATAAAAATCAGATAATGACCCATTCACAATAATATCTGAATCTAAATACAAGATACGATCTTGATTAATAAGTTTTGGGATCATAAGACGATAATAACTACTTGACGAAGAAATATGTTCCAACGTCTTATAATCTTTAAAAATATCGTTAGAAATATGGATAGAAAACAGGTTATTTCCTATTTTCTCTAATTTGCATTGAATCCCCTCAAACCATTCTTGTGGAATATCATTATGCAAGACATAAAAATTGACGTTCTGATTATAGTAACAAATTGACTTTATCAACGTTTCTAAATGTGGGGTATATTTTGCATCAATCGCAAAAGCAATATTTATTCGTTCTGAAGTTGTCATTTGGGTTACATTATCCTTAAGCTTGTTCAACTAATCTCAAAAATATTTTCTTATGAAGATCATATTCTCATTCTATCTCATTTCACCCTTAATTTGGTACAAATAAAAAACCCAGCCGAAGCTGGGTTTTCATCTATTTTAATGGAAAGTTAAATTACCATTGGTAACCTACACCCACAGAGCCACCTACGTCGCCTTGAGTATTGGCGTTACCTTGAAGTTTGAAGATAACTTTACCATTGTCACTTGAGCGTGAGTAACCTACTGCTACTGCGCTTTCACCTTTGAAAGTACCTGCAGAAGCGGCAACCATTGATTTACCAGGCATATAAACTTGTGGTAAACCTGCAGCTGCGTTCGCACCAGCGATACCGCCGCGAGCTTCTTTGCCCACTTTATTAATACGGTTATTCAAGTTAGTCACATTACTACGTAATTGTGAAACGTTCACCGCATCAGTGTCTGCTGTACCCGCTTTCACGTTGTGAACTTGGTTGCCACCCATATCAACATTACCACCTTCTTTCACTGTTAAGTTATTAGTGGTTAAGTCTTTAGTGGTTACGCTGTTATGGTTTACATCATCTGTTGTTGAAACAAGGATGTCGCCACCATTTTGCTCAATCGCAATATTTTTACCTGCAGTATAAGTAATTGTTTTACCGTTAGTAATTTTCGTTGTTGAGCTTCCGCCTTTCTTAGCAACTTTGTTTCCACCATCTTTAGTTGCAACATTAAAGTTGGTTGCACCATTAGCTACTAATTGGCCTTTATTGTTCACAGTGATGGTATCGTTATCAACGTTAACATCTAAGTTTACAACAGATGTTTTACCATCTGAGTTCGCTTTAACTGTCACAGTACCTTTATCACTTGCAAAGTTCACGTTGTTGCCGTGTGTTACTGCATCAACCGGTTTACCATTTGCTTGTAAGTTCCAGCCTGAGTTCAATACATCACGAACTGTTGCTGCTTCTTTTTTCTTCTCATCAGTGATATTTAACACTTTGTCATCCACAACTGTTGTTGGGTTGTCAATATGATGTGTTAAGTTAGTCACTACACCATTTTGGATGGTTGTATCACCAGCTTTAATGGTTGGTGCTGAGATTGTGCCTTTAGCAGTTACATTGTTGCTAACATCTACATTATCGACGTTCAAGTCTTTCGCTAATCCCACCGTAATGGTATCACCGTTAACTTGAGTCATAATGTTTTTACCAGCATCAAACTTGCTCCAATCCTCATTGGTTGTTGCACCTTTAACGTTTACTTGAGTACCAAGTGCTGCTTTGTGTGCATTTCCTGTGTTCCATCATGGCAGAAGGTGGAACGAAAACCGAAAGGATTAAATGG
>NZ_CALJRX010000234.1 GCF_937976265.1 uncultured Haemophilus sp. | reverse complement strand
GGTGGAAGATCGTAAAGATTTTTATCCATTGCATCGCCTGGGTGGATTTTGTTTACTACGCCATCAAGACCCGCCATCAATAATGCGGCGAATGCAAGGTATGGGTTTGCCAATGGATCTGGAAAACGCGCTTCAATACGGATCGCTTTCGGGTTGGTTACTGCCGGAATACGAATTGAAGCAGAACGGTTGCTTGCAGAGTAAGCTAATAATACTGGCGCTTCAAAACCTGGCACTAAACGTTTGTATGAGTTGGTACTTGGGTTGGTGAACGCATTTAATGCTTTAGCATGCTTAATGATACCGCCGATGTAATAAAGTGCGGTTTCAGAAAGGCCGGCATATTTATCACCTTGGAAAATATTTTTACCGTCTTTGCTTAATGACATATTACAGTGCATGCCCGAACCATTATCACCCGTGATTGGTTTTGGCATAAAGCAAGCGGTTTTGCCGTGTTCTAATGCAACGTTTTGTACCACGTATTTATAGATTTGCGTTTCATCTGCTTTCAAGGTTAAGCTATTGAATTTCGTTGCAATTTCATTTTGACCTGCTGTTGCCACTTCATGGTGGTGTGCTTCTACCACTAAGCCCATTTCTTCTAAAATCAAACACATTTCAGAACGAATATCATGAGCCGTATCAATTGGAGCCACTGCACAGTAACCACCTTTTTTCAATGGACGATAAGCATTGTTACCGCCTTCATATTTTTTATTGGTGTTCCAAGCGGCTTCAATATCATCAACGGCAAAAGAAGCGCGGTTCATTGATACATCAAAACGTACATCTTCAAATAAGAAAAACTCTGGTTCTGGACCGAAGAATGCTTGATCCGCAATACCGGTTGAACGCATATAGTTTTCAGCACGAATAGCAATTGAACGCGGATCACGATCATAGCTTTGCATGGTCGTTGGTTCATAAATGCTACAACGAATAGAGAGTGTTGGGATCTGCGCAAATGGATCGACTACTGCAGTCTCAGCGATTGGCATTAAAAGCATATCGGCTTTGTTAATGGTTTTCCAACCTTCAACAGAAGAGCCATCGAACATTTTGCCATCTTCAAACATATCTTCATCGACAAGGCTAACGGGGATGGAAACGCCATGTTCTTTACCTTTAATGTCGGTGAAACGAAGTAGTACGAACCTAATATCGTTCTCTTCGATCAGTTTGAATACGTTGGCAATTGCATTTGCATTTGGCATAAGGTGTCCTCTATTTTGCTATGTGTATAATCTTTATAAAAATTAAAAGAGCATTATAACGCAACCACTTGCTTTTTTCATGGGATTTATTTTAAACACCAGCATAGCAGAGTAACGAAATATCGTGTATAATTTTTGCCCTTTCGAGATTCTCGTAGGGTGAGTTTGACTCACCAATTTAAACTACTTGGACTATTCGGTGGCATAAAAATTCCACCCTACAAAACTTAAACATTAAGAACGTAATAAATGAAAAACGACATTGATATTAATAAATTGCGCAATATCGCAATTATCGCCCACGTTGACCATGGTAAAACCACCCTCGTTGACAAACTCCTTCAACAATCCGGTACATTTGAATCAACTCGTGGTGATGTTGATGAGCGCGTAATGGACTCAAACGATCTTGAAAAAGAACGAGGCATTACCATTCTTGCAAAAAATACCGCAATTAACTGGAATGGCTATCGCATTAACATCGTAGATACCCCAGGACACGCGGACTTCGGTGGTGAAGTAGAACGTGTACTTTCTATGGTGGATTCTGTACTTTTAGTCGTAGATGCCTTTGATGGCCCTATGCCGCAAACACGTTTCGTCACCCAAAAAGCCTTTGCTCACGGTTTAAAACCAATTGTAGTGATTAACAAAGTTGACCGTCCAGGCGCACGTCCTGATTGGGTGGTGGATCAAGTCTTCGATTTATTCGTTAACCTTGGTGCAACCGATGAGCAATTAGACTTCCCGATTATCTATGCCTCTGCATTAAATGGTGTCGCAGGACTTGAACACGAAGAATTAGCGGAAGACATGACTCCGTTATTTGAAGCAATCGTTCAACACGTTGAGCCGCCAAAAGTGGAACTTGATGCCCCATTCCAAATGCAAATCTCCCAATTAGACTATAACAGCTATGTGGGCGTTATCGGTATCGGTCGAATCAAACGCGGTGCAATCAAGCCAAACCAACCTGTAACGATTATTGATGGCGAAGGTAAAACTCGCCAAGGTCGTGTAGGTCAAGTATTAGGTCACCTTGGTTTACAACGTTATGAAGAAGATATCGCTTATGCAGGCGATATCATTGCGATTACCGGTTTAGGTGAATTAAATATCTCGGATACAATTTGTGATATCAACGCCGTTGAAGCCTTACCTTCATTAACCGTTGATGAACCAACCGTAACCATGTTCTTCTGTGTAAATACTTCACCGTTTGCAGGTCAAGAAGGTAAATATGTGACTTCTCGTCAAATTCTTGAACGTTTAAACAAAGAGCTCGTTCACAACGTGGCATTACGTGTAGAAGAAACACCAAACCCGGATGAATTCCGAGTGTCTGGTCGTGGTGAATTACACCTTTCTGTATTAATTGAAAATATGCGTCGTGAAGGTTATGAGCTTGCGGTTTCTCGTCCTAAAGTAATCTATCGTGAAATCAACGGTAAAAAACAAGAGCCTTACGAGCAAGTGACTATCGATGTGGAAGAACAACACCAAGGTTCTGTCATGGAAGCATTAGGTATCCGTAAAGGTGAAGTTCGCGATATGATGCCGGATGGCAAAGGTCGTGTACGTTTAGAATACATCATCCCAAGCCGTGGCTTAATCGGTTTCCGTGGTGAATTCATGACGATGACATCAGGTACAGGTTTACTTTACTCCAGTTTCGATCACTACGATGACATCAAACCAGGTGAAATCGGTCAACGTAAAAACGGTGTATTAATTTCTAACGCAACCGGTAAAGCATTAGCTTATGCGCTATTTGGTTTACAAGAGCGTGGTAAATTAATGATCGAAGCTAACGTAGAAGTTTACGAAGGTCAAATCATCGGTATTCACAGCCGCACAAACGACTTAACCGTAAACTGTTTACAAGGTAAAAAACTCACTAATATGCGTGCATCAGGTAAAGATGATGCCATCGTCTTAACCACACCGGTGAAATTTACACTTGAACAAGCCATCGAGTTTATCGATGATGACGAGTTAGTGGAAGTGACACCTGAATCGATCCGTATCCGTAAAAAACTCTTAACGGAAAACGATCGTAAACGTGCAAACCGTACGACAACCAGTACGAGTACTCACTAATTAAAAACGTGCGGAAATTTGACCGCACTTTTAAACAAACAAAAGGCGAACATCATGTTCGCCTTTTTATTTCATGATTAAAACTAGCCTAATCTGACTTTCTCACCACCGAATTCATCGAGTAAGTTTTCTGTCAGTTTAGATAAAATGCCCGTCATTAATACAAAATCAGCATCAAAGCGTTGCGCATAATCTTCTTTTAAAATATCCGCATTTTTCTCACGCACTGCATCGGCAAATTTTAAACGTTTGAGCGTGCAATCTTCATTAAACACAAAAGTCAGCGTATCTTCCCATTCTAATGCGAGTTTGCTCACCACTTTTTTGCCATCTTGTAAAAGCGCTAAAATCTCTTCATTTTCTAAAGGCTGTTTCTTACAACGGATCACACTGTCTTCTTGGCTTCCACGCAATTCAGCCTCTTCTAACGCCACCAACCAATGGGGGATTTTTTCCTGCACAATCCAATCCGTTAAAATGGTCGAAGGTTCATTCGCAAAAGCCAACGGCACAACGGGTAACGAACCAAGTGATTTACGCAATAATGCTAAGGCATCTTCTGCACGTTTACTGGATGCCGCATCGACATGAACAAGGTTATTCTCCGTATCAATCCACACGGCAGTTTGCTGATTTTTACTGAACGCACGCGGCAATAAATTCATCACCACATCATCTTTTAACGTTTGTTTTTCCGTTTTTTTCAATTTGCGGTTTTCTTTTTGCTCAAGGCTTTCAATGCGTTCATCCAATTCACGTTTCACCACATTTGCCGGCAACATTTTCTCTTCTTTTTTCGCAACCAATAAAATGTGTTTACCCACGGAAAAATACAATAACTCGCTACCTTTCAAGGGATTCGTCCAACCGAATTTACTTTGATCTTGTGAGCCACAAGGATGAAATTCACAATCTGACAACTGGCGTTGCAATTCATTAAGATCCCAATCTAGGTGCTTAGTCAGCCTATATGACATTAAATTTTTAAACCACATCGTAACACTTCCTTCATAATAGGGTAAAATACGCGACATTGTAGCCCATAAACTCACGGGAAAAAATGATGCAACAGAAATTAATTGCCTTCATCGGCGGTGGCAATATGGCACAAGCCATTGTGCTAGGCCTATTAAAACAAGGTTATCCTGCGGACAAAATTATCGTTAATGATCCTAACGAAGAAAAACGTGCCTTTTTTGCTCAATATGGCATCTCCGTTTCGACAGACAACGAGCAATCCATCACACAATCTGAAGTCGTCTTATTTGCGGTTAAACCGCAAGTCCTCGCTGATGTTTGCAAGCCATTAAGTGCGGTTGATTTTTCGGATAAATTAATCATTTCTATTGCTGCGGGCATTTCGACCGCCCGATTAGCTGGACTCATTCCAACAGCAAAATCCATTGTTCGCGTCATGCCAAACACGCCTGCATTAGTAGGGGAAGGTATGGCAGGCTTATTTGCTGACAAAAACACGCCTGAAACTGACCGCACTTTTGCGGAAGATTTACTTTCTGCAGTAGGAAAAACCACCTGGGTGACGAATGAAGATCAAATGCATGCAGTCACCGCCGCATCTGGCAGTAGCCCTGCTTACTTCTTCCAATTTTTAGAGGCTATGCAACAAGGCTTAATAGAAATGGGCTTAGATGAAAAGCAATCTCGTGAGTTGGTACAACAAGCCATGTTAGGCTCGGCGAAGCTGGTGATTGAAAATCCTCAAACTGCCCTTTCCACTTTACGAGAAAATGTCACCTCAAAAGGCGGCACCACCGCAGCCGCGTTAAATGTGTTCAATCAACACCAATTTAACGACATCATTAAACAAGCGATGCAGGCCTGTGTGGCACGCTCACAAGAAATGGAAAAATTATTCTAATGCAAGTTCGTCCTTTTACTTGGCTCGCCTTGAGCTTTTTTGGCTACTATTGTGCCTACGGTGTGTTTCTTCCGCTTTTCCCTGCATGGTTGAAAACGCAATCTTATAGCGAAGAAAGCATCGGCTTATTGCTTGCCTGTGCCTACATATTCCGTTTCAGCGGCGGTATTTTATTTTCCGGCTTAATCAAACGTGTTTCCCTCTTAGTAAATGGCTTACGTTATTTAGGTGTAGCCAGTGCGATTACCATGGCGTTAATTGGACTGATGTCGCACAATTTCTGGTTATTGTTTATTGGGCTTGCGTTGTATTCCATGGTAAATGCGGCCGGTATGCCGATTGGCGATAGCCTCGCCAACACGTGGCAACAACAAATTCATTTAGATTACGGCAAAGCGCGCTTAATTGGTTCCTTTGCGTTTGTTGTTGGTGTCATGGTATTCGGGTATTTCGTTGGACTCGTGGGTGAACAATACATTACTTGGATGATCACGGGCATACTCGTTTTCTATAGCATTGTTCAGTTACTTCATCCGAATCCCATGCCGCAGGATGAGCCCCAAAGTGCGGTCGAAAATTCCGTTGGATTTTTAGACTTACTGAAAAATAAAACCACCCTTCGTTTGTTTATTGCGATCGCACTCATTCAAGGATCGCACGCGGCTTATTACTCATACAGCACCATTTTTTGGATAAGCCATGGGCACTCCGTTTCCGATGCGGGCTTATTTTGGGGAATCAGTGTATTAGCTGAAATCGTGGTCTTTTTCTTCTCCACCCGATTATTCAAAAACTGGAGTATTACGGCCCTTTTCTATCTCACAGGTATCGCGGCTATCGTGCGTTGGCTCGCTTTCGGTTATGCTGACACCTTTGTTGAAATCATCCTATTGCAATGTTTTCACAGCCTTACTTATGTTGTGGGACATTACGCGACCGTGCGTTACATTACCACGCAACCACAAACCCATATTGCGAAATTACAAGGCTTATACAATGCTTTAGCGGGATCGGCAGCCATTGCCATTTTCACTGCACTTTCTGGCGTATTGTATCCAATTTCACCAATTTATGCCTTTAGTTTAATGGCCGCCTTTGCATTCATGGGTTTATTTATCACTCCGCGTGGCGTGAAAGCTTTTTTGATACATAGAGTGTAAACATGAATAATCTCACGCTAGTCGATTTGTTCTTAAATGAATATTGGATCGAAAAAGGATTGTCTGAAAACACCGTGCAGTCTTATCGTCTCGATTTGACCGCACTGTGTGATTGGTTGGATAAACAAAATTTATCCCTCGAAACCCTCGACCCCTTAGATCTGCAACAATTTTTAGGCAGCCGTTTAGAGCAAGGTTACAAAGCTACCAGCACTGCGCGAATGCTGAGCGCGATGCGGAAATTATTCCAATATTTATATCGTGAAAAGTATCGTACAGATGACCCAAGTGCCGTACTGAGCTCGCCTAAACTACCAAGCCGTTTGCCTAAGTATTTAACCGAGCAACAAGTCACCGATTTATTAAATACGCCTGATGTAGAAATTCCGCTCGAGTTACGCGATAAAGCCATGTTGGAATTGCTGTACGCCACAGGATTACGTGTCACGGAATTGGTCACGCTCACCATTGAGAATATGAATTTACAACAAGGTGTGGTGCGTGTGATTGGTAAAGGTAACAAAGAACGCATTGTGCCAATGGGGGAAGAAGCCGCGTTTTGGGTGCGACAATTCGTACTTTACGGTCGTCCTATTTTGCTTAATGGGCAAAGCTCTGATGTGGTCTTTCCAAGCCAACGGGCTCAGCAAATGACTCGCCAAACCTTTTGGCATCGTATAAAACATTATGCGGTGTTAGCGGGAATCGATACGGATGCCCTTTCACCACATGTTCTCCGTCATGCCTTTGCGACGCATTTAGTGAACCACGGTGCGGATCTCCGTGTTGTGCAAATGCTCCTCGGACATAGCGATCTCTCCACCACGCAAATCTATACTCACGTAGCTAAAGAACGATTGAAACACCTTCATGAAAGATTTCATCCAAGGGGATAAAATAAAAAGTGCGTTCAAATTTATCGTTATTTTTGACCGCACTTTAGTATGAAAAGCTTATTTTAATGACAACAATCTCGCCACATTTTGAGCTGTTGAGATTAAATTCTGCTCGCCTTGCTTGAGAATTGTCGGTAAATCACCCAGATTACGGATAATTGGGAACACGGCATCAATGCCATGTGCATACACCACTTCATAATCCTCACGCAAGCAACCTACGATCGCGATGATAGGCTTATTAAATTGTTTCGCCGTGCGCGCCACACCGATTGGAGTCTTACCTAAGATACTTTGTGCATCCATACGGCCTTCACCGGTAATGACTAAATCAGCGTCTTTAACTTGATCAGCGAGTTTCAAATTATCTAACACAATCTGCACGCCTGCTTTAAGTTGCACATTAGGTAAGAGCAATAAACCACCGCCCATACCACCTGCTGCCCCCGCGCCTGGTTGCTCTTTAATTTGTTTACCACAATCCCGCTCGGCAATTTTGGCAAAATGAGCCAATGCAGCATCCAGTTGTTTTACCATTTCAGGCGTCGCGCCTTTTTGAGGGCCAAAAATCGCAGAAGCACCTCGTTCACCACAAAGTGGATTATTCACATCACAAGCCACTTCGATTTGTACGTGTTGCAATCGAGGATCTAAATCAGCCATTTGAATTTCAGCAAGATTGGATAACGCTGCACCACCAAAACCAATGGATTGACCATTTTTATCCAATAAACGTAAGCCTAATGCTTGCAGCATACCTGCGCCACCGTCATTTGTAGCACTCCCACCAATTCCTAAAATGATATGTTGTACGCCAAGATCAAGGGCTTGCTTAATCAGCTCACCTGTACCAAAACTGGTGGTTTGACAAGGATTGCGTTTATCCATTGGTACAAGATGCAATCCCGATGCTGCCGCCATTTCGATAATCGCCGTTTTACCATCACCCGATAAGCCGAAAAAGCTTTTTACTTGATTGCCTAACGGTGCAGTGACTTCCGTTTCAATCAGGCGACCTTGAGTGGCATCTACCAAGGATTGCACGGTACCTTCTCCACCATCCGCCATCGGTAATTTCACATATTCAGCATTCGGAAAAATACGTTTAAAGCCTGCTTCAATCGCATTAGCTACTTCTAGTGCGGTTAAACTTTCTTTGAAAGAATCTGGTGCAATGACAATTTTCATATTCTCTCCTTAAGCTAATTAAATACACCAAAAATTAAAGTGGACACAATGGTCATTATCAAACCCACGGCACTTTCATAAGGAATCAATTTTAAGCGTTCTTTCATATCCATATTCACGCTACCGCCAGTTGCATGGAAGAAAGAACCATGTGGCATATGATCGAAAACTGTCGCCCCCGCATGAATCATTGCTGCACCGGCTAGACTACTCACCCCCAACTCTAATAGCGTTGAACTAAACACATTCGAAGCAACCGCTGTACCTGCTGTTGTTGATGCCGTAGCAAGAGACATTAACGCACCTGAAATTGGTGCTAGGATATAAGAAGGTAAGCCAGAATGTTTTAAGCCTTCAATGAGCACATCTTTCATACCGGAATTAGCAATAATACCGGCCAAAGCCCCCGTACCAAGTAGCATAATCGCCACCGGCGCCATTTTGCCTAAACCACTAATCGCATAGCTATTCGCATGGCGAAGTTTTCCCATACATAACGCACCAATTAAACCACCTAAAGGTAATGCAATGAGAGGATCGACTTTAATATCAGCTAACGGACGAAGTGCCAGTAAGAAAATGGCCACCAAAGGTGCCACAAGTGCGGTCAAAAATGAGGGTAAATTCTGCGTTTCAAGGGTGACAACCTCTTGGGCTGAAACGCACGAACCTTTGTTTCTTAAACGTTTTGCTAAGAAATACGTCAATATTAAGCCAAAAATAGCGGGGATAATCCCTGCCATCATCACTGACGTGAGAGGGAGATGGAACGTGTCTGCCGCCGCGATGGCATTGGGATTGGGTGACATTAAGTTTCCGGCTTTTCCCCCACCAATCATCGCCAAGAGAATAGCAGGTTTTGATAAGTCAGTTCGACGAGCAAGTGCTAAGGCAATTGGAGAGACCGTAATCACAGCAACATCAATAAAGACACCAACCGCAGTTAAAATTAATGTAGCCAACGCTAACGCTAATAATGCTCTTGTTTCACCTAACTTGTTTGTAATAGTTTCAGCAATGGTATTCGCCGCACCTGATTCAATCAGCACTCCGGCTAATACACCTGCCGCGAGAATCCGCATGACTGCGGTAGTGATACCTTGAGCCCCGCCGATCATGAGACTCACAGTTTGAGATAAATCCGCACCACCGACTAATCCCCCCACCAAAGCCCCGACTAACATCCCATAGGCTGGTGAGACTTTTTTCAAAATAAGGAAAATAGCGACAATGAGCGCAATGAGCGCACCTAAGGCTGTGACTGTAGGCATAGCGTCCTCCTGTTGATATGAATATGCAAAAATCTTTCTTATTTATATCAGAAAACGTAGAGGAATAAAATCTTGTCTGACTTCACCTACAAAAACGGCTTATGTAAAACACATAAGCCGAAATTTTTACTTCAAATTGACCGCACTTTAGAAAAATAAAATACTTCCCCAAACAACGGCAACGATGCAAAGCGCAATAAATACCGCTGCTGAGCCTTGGTCTTTGGCTCTCCCTGAAAGCTCGTGGCGTTTTGCACCGATACGATCCACCACCGCTTCAACTGCACTATTTAACAGCTCTACAGCCATCACGAGTAAAACAGATGAAATCATCAAGGCAATTTCAATTTTAGTGTCACCTAGCCAAAATGCGAGCGGAATCAGAATGCACGCAAGAAAACATTCGTGGCGGAATGCAGTTTCATTTTTGAATGCACTCTTTAAACCTTGTAAGGAATATTTTGTGGAGTTAATTAAATGGGTTAATCCCGTAGTTTTAGACATAAAAGTTCCTATGTTGTAATCTATAAACGTTTTGCTTCGATAACGTCGTCTAACTTCGCTAATCTGGCCAGTATTTTACTTAAACTTTCGACATTTTTCAGTTCAATTTCCATATCCATCGTTGCCACCTGTTTTTTGGTGTCCGCACGGCTTGAAACACCTAGCACACTGACTTTTTCATTCGCCAGTACAGTCGTAATATCGCGTAATAAACCATTACGATCACTCGCCACGATGCGAATATTAATATGGAAACCTGCCGCGTAATTATCCCCCCAAAGAGCTTCTACCACGCGTTCAGGATGGGCTGCTTGTAATTCAATGAACTGCTCACAATCGCAGCGATGAATTGAGATGCCACGTCCCATCGTAATGTAGCCTGCAATGGCATCGCCTGGAATCGGTTGGCAACAACGCGCCATATGATGCAGTAAATTACCGACCCCTTCAACAATCACATAGCCTTTTTTCTGCTGCTGGTCTGCTTTTTGTTGCGCCTTTTGCTGGGCGGTATTCGCACTTTTGCTCGCCACATGACGGAGAATTTCTTGATCCGCTTCTTCAGCCGTTACTTTGATCAATCGGCTTTGTAGGAAATTCATCAACTGATTTAAACGAATATCTCCACTACCAATGCCCGCGTACAAATCTTCAAGATTTTTTAAGTTGTAACGTGGTAAGGCAAGCTGCTCAACCTGTTTCAAACTGATATTCAAACGCGCAAGTTCATTATCTAACTGCTCTTTACCAGCTGGAATATTTTTATCACGATCTTGTTTCTTAAACCACGCTTGGATTTTGGCGCGCGCTTTTGAGGTATGCGTAAAACCTAAGTTCGGGTTGACCCAATCTCGGCTAGGGTTAGGATTTTTCTGTGTGATGATATCCACTTGCTCACCCATTTGCAGGTGATAAGTGAATGGCACGATACGTCCCCCGACTTTCGCCCCAATACAACGGTGACCAATTTCGCTGTGGATCGCATAAGCAAAATCAAGTGGTGTAGAACCCGCCGGTAAATCAACCACTTCACCTTTTGGCGTAAACACATAGACTCGGTCATCAAAGACCTGGCTACGCAATTCCGCCATCACTTCGCCAGAATCTGTAATATCATCTTGCCATGCAAGTAATTTACGCAACCAAGTGATTTTTTCTTCGTAAGCAGAAAGGCTACCGGTCGTCCCTTCTTTGTATTTCCAGTGTGCGGCAACCCCAAGTTCAGCATCATCATGCATTTGTTGAGTACGAATTTGCACTTCAATCGGCTTGCCGCCTTTGCCTAATACCACAGTATGAATGGATTGATAGCCATTCGGTTTTGGATTGGCGACATAGTCATCAAATTCTTTTGGTAAATGTTTGAAATGTGTATGTACGATACCAAGCGCGGTATAACAATCCTGCAATTTTTGCAC
>NZ_CALJRX010000233.1 GCF_937976265.1 uncultured Haemophilus sp. | reverse complement strand
AAAAACGCCACGAAAATACAGCAATTCCGGCTAACTTTGATTATAGCAAAGTGTCCGGTTTATCTAATGAAGTACGTGCGAAGTTGGAACAGCATCGTCCGGTTTCCATTGGACAAGCGAGCCGAATTTCAGGTGTTACCCCTGCAGCGATTTCAATTATTTTGGTTAATTTGAAAAAACAAGGCATGCTAAAACGCGGCGAATAATATTTAGAATGAAAAGTGCGGTTAATTTTTAACCGCACTTTTTTATAGATTAATTTAAAAAATATAATTAATGGGCAAGAGCCTGTTTTACCGCCACATCCAATCCAGCTGTTGGACGGCCAAGCAATTTCTCAAGGGTTTTGTCTTCTGAGAATAATGCACCGTTTGACGCATCCACATCGCATTCGGCTATGAAACCTGCAAAGCCTTCGTCTAATCCTGCTTGTACAAGTGCTGCGGCATAATCTGCTGCAGGAATATCCACGTAAGGGATATCTTTACCTGTTTGTTTGCTGATTTCTGCAGCAAGGTCAGCTAACGTCCAGCTGGTTGATCCAGCAAGCTCGTAAGTTTGGTTTTCGTGGCCTTCACTTAATGCAACGTTTACCGCTGCTTCAGCAAGTTCCGCACGAAGTGCGGACGAAATTTTGCCGTTTTTTGCTGAACCGTAGAAAGCATTGTTTGCTAATGCTGCTGGAATTGAAGCTGTGTAGTTTTCGGTGTACCAACCATTGCGTAAAATGGTGTAAGTAATGCCCGAAGCTTTTAATGCGGCTTCGGTTGCAACGTGTTCACCGGCAAGGGATTTCACAGTATTGTCGTTGGTGGCGCCGAGTAAGCTGGTGTAGATAATATGTTTCACGCCTGCTTTTTTAGCTGATTCAATTACGTTGTTGTGTTGTAGTGTACGCTGGCCTACTTCACTACTTGAAACAAGAATTAAAGTATCTACGCCTTGTAATGCTTCTACTTGTCCTTCTGTTTTTGAATAATCAAATTTGCGGGCAGCTACACCTGAAATTTTTTCTGGAGAGCGTACAAGCGCGATGACGTTTGCTTGTTTTGCTTTTAATAAATCTAATGCGATTGCGCCAAATTGACCTGTTGCACCAGTAATTGCGATAGCTTTAGTTGTCATGATGTTTTCCTTCTTGTTAAGTTGAAATGATATTTGAACATTTGATTGTTCGCTTGATGTGGCGTATTATACTTTAATACTTACTTTTTAAAAGTACTTACATAAACGTAAGTTTTGAAAATTTTAAAAATAATTTTTAATTATTTGATTTTTAAGGAAATAAAAATGAAGAAAAGTGTTGAGCGTGGCAATGTGTTGGCTTCTGCCTGTCCTTCCCGACAAATTTTGCAACATTTAACCAGTCGTTGGGGGGCATTGGTGTTGGTGAGTTTGCATTCCGGCACCAAGCGTTTTAGTGAACTTCGCCGTGCTATTGATGGCGTAAGCGAGCGTATGTTGACTAAAACCCTGCAGGAATTAGAAGCCGATGGGATGTTAATCCGTAAATCCTATAATACCGTGCCACCTCAAGTGGATTACACATTAACAGAATTTGGGGCTGAAGCTTCCAATAAGATGTTCGAGTTGGTGGATTGGTTGGAAACAAATTTAGGGAATATTTTGGCAAGCCAGAAGAAATAATGTTTCAAGGTAGGCATTTTCAAGTAGAATGACGACAAACAGACAAGATAGATAGAAAAATGAAAGCAAAACTCGAAAATTTACTGGCTCAAGCAGAAATTCAATTAACCGATCTACAAAAAGATCAGCTGATTCAGTTGGTACAATTACTCCACAAATGGAACAAAGCTTATAATTTAACCTCTGTACGTGATCCTCAGGAAATGTTAGTGAAACATATCTTGGATAGTATTGTTGTTAGTCCTTATTTACAAGGGGATCGTTTTATTGATGTAGGAACGGGTCCAGGCTTGCCAGGCCTGCCTTTAGCCATTATTAATCCTACTAAGCAATTTGTCTTGTTAGATAGTTTAGGTAAGCGCATTAGCTTCATTCGAAATGCAGTACGTGAGTTAGGACTAACAAATGTAGAACCTGTTCTTAGCCGCGTTGAGGAATACCAATCTGAACAAAAATTCGACGGTGTATTAAGTCGTGCATTTGCTTCGTTAAAAGATATGACAGATTGGTGTCATCATTTGCCAAAAGAAAATGGGTATTTTTATGCTTTGAAAGGCATTTATCACGAAGATGAAGTTCAAGAATTAGACAAAAAATTCGAAGTAAAAGACGTGATAACTTTGCATGTACCAGAGCTTGTAGGTGAGCGACATTTAATCGTTTTACGATAAAACACACTTTTTTTGCGGCTATTTTGTTAATTATTTTTTAAAAGTGTGATTTGTTTAACATTTTTTAGTTGTTAAAAAGTTGAAAGTCTGTGTAGCACGGGTATAATTAGGTAGTTTTTGTATTTTAAAAAAAATTAGATAATGTCTAAGGTTTTAACGCAGACCAAAAATCGATATCAAAAGGCGATAATCATTGAATCGGTTTGTCTTGTTGTTTTGGGATTATTCCTTGCAATTTGGCAAGGTGAAAGTGCGGTAGATTTTAGTTTAGGATTTATCAGTGCTTTTGTACCATTTTGTGCTTTTACTTATATTGTTTTTTTTCGCAAACAAGATTTTTCAACAAAATTAACGGCATTTTATCGTGGTGAAGCATTGAAGTTTATGCTAACGATTGTGCTTGTGAGTGTATTCTTTAAATGGTTTTATATCTCGCATTTTTTGTTGTTTTTTGTTGGTTTTTTTACAGCATTAGCGTTGAATAATTTTATTCCGTTTTTGTTAAATAGATCTTAATTTTTTCTATAAAGGGTTGACTATGTCTGGACTAACGACTTCCGAATATATTAGTCATCACTTGTCTTTCTTGAAAACAGGTGATGGTTTCTGGAACGTTCACGTTGATACGCTTTTTTTCTCGATCGTATCTGCAGTGATTTTCCTGTTTATTTTTTATCGTGTCGCAAAAAATGCTACGACAGGCGTACCAGGCAAAATGCAATGTTTTGTTGAAATTGTAGTCGGTTGGATAGACGGCATTGTAAAAGAAAACTTTCATGGTCCACGTCATGAAGTAGGGCCAATTGCCTTAACTATTTTCTGTTGGGTATTCATCATGAATGCTATCGACTTAATTCCTGTTGATTTTCTTCCTCAATTTGCCGGTCTTTTTGGTATTCATTATTTAAGAGGCGTACCAACCGCAGATATCAGTGCAACTCTAGGTATGTCAATCTGCATCTTCTTCCTCATTATTTTCTATACGGTTAAATCAAAAGGTTTTAGTGGTTTGGTGAAAGAATATACACTCCACCCTTTTAATCATTGGGCGTTTATTCCGGTAAACTTTATTCTTGAAACCGTGACCTTGTTGGCAAAACCGATTTCTCTTGCTTTCCGTTTGTTCGGTAACATGTATGCAGGGGAATTAATCTTTATTCTTATCGCTGTGATGTATTCTGCCAATATGGCGATTGCGGCATTAGGAATCCCGTTACACCTCGCTTGGGCAATTTTCCATATTTTGGTTATTACGTTACAAGCATTCATCTTTATGATGTTGACGGTGGTTTACTTAAGTATTGCTTATAACAAAGCAGAACATTAATTTTTATTAACCGGCTCTAGGGCTAAATTTAACTTCTATCTATTGGAGAACATTATGGAAACTGTAATTACAGCGACAATCATTGGTGCATCAATTCTTCTTGCATTTGCTGCATTAGGTACTGCAATCGGCTTTGCGATCTTAGGTGGTAAATTCTTAGAATCATCTGCTCGTCAACCTGAATTAGCATCTAGCCTACAAACTAAAATGTTTATCGTGGCTGGTCTTTTGGATGCGATTGCAATGATTGCTGTTGGTATTTCATTACTTTTCATTTTCGCAAATCCATTCATCGATTTATTACACTAATCACCTTATTTGCTTATCAACGTAAAACAAGCATAGTAAGGAGGACGTTGTGAATTTAAATGCAACATTGATTGGTCAACTTATTGCGTTCGCACTTTTCGTGTGGTTCTGCATGAAGTTTGTTTGGCCACCAATTATTAATGCGATTGAAACACGTCAAAGCCAAATTGCGAACGCCTTAGCGTCAGCTGAAGCAGCGAAAAAAGAGCAAGCAGATACTAAAAATCTTGTGGAACAAGAACTTTTATCTGCAAAAGTACAAGCTCAAGAAATTTTAGATGCTGCGAATAAACGTCGCAATGAAGTGTTAGACGAAGTGAAGGCAGAAGCCGAAGAACTGAAAGCAAAAATTATTGCTCAAGGTTATGCTGAAGTAGAAGCAGAACGTAAACGTGTTCAAGAAGAATTACGTGTTAAAGTGGCTTCATTAGCAGTGGCTGGTGCTGAGAAAATTGTGGGTCGTTCTATTGATGAAGCGGCAAACAATGACATTATTGATAAATTAGTTGCAGAGTTATAAGAGGCTTAGCTTATGTCAGAATTAACTACAATAGCTCGCCCTTATGCAAAAGCTGCATTCGACTTTGCCATTGAACAAAGTGCGGTTGAAAAATGGACTGAAATGTTAGGTTTTGCTGCAGCCGTGGCTGAAGATGAAACGGTAAAAGCTTACTTAAGTAGTTCTCTTTCTGCACAGAAATTAGCTGATACAGTAATTTCTATTTGTGGCGAACAATTGGATCAATATGGGCAAAATCTTATTCGGTTAATGGCTGAAAATAAGCGTTTGAGTGCGATTCCCACCGTGTTTGAAGAATTTAAACATTATGTGGAAGAGCATCAAGCTATTGCAGAAGTTGAAGTAACTTCTGCACAACCATTGAATGCAACACAAATCGAAAAAATTGCAGCTGCAATGGAAAAAAGATTAGCTCGCAAAGTGAAATTAAATTGCAATGTAGATAGCTCACTGATTGCCGGTGTAGTGATTCGTACAGAAGATTTTGTGATTGATGGAAGTAGTCGTGGACAACTTGCTCGTCTCGCAAATGAGTTGCAATTATAAGAGGAATACAAGATGCAACTAAATTCAACTGAAATTAGTGAATTGATTAAAAAACGCATCGCTCAAT
>NZ_CALJRX010000232.1 GCF_937976265.1 uncultured Haemophilus sp. | reverse complement strand
TGCGAACAATCAATGCGCATCAATTGGCGGAAATATTGGAAAAACAAGGCAATTCCGTGGCGTTTATTTCCATTCCAAATAAAAATCATGGGGACTCAATTCCAGACGCAATCAAACATAGCTTGGAACAAGTGCAACAATAAAACGTCCAAAAAAATCCCGTTATCATAAACGGGATTTTTCTTATTGGGCTTGTTTGAGTTTATCAATCGCTTCTTTATTGAAGAAGTAATGTGTGCCACAACATTCACACTGCATATCAATGCTGCCTTTATGCTCTTCTAAGATTTCCTCAATTTCAGCTTCTGGAATCAGTAATAATGCTGCCCCTGAACGCTCAGGTGAGCAACCACAGAAGAAAGAAACTGATTGCGGTTCAAAAACTTCCACCACTTCTTCGTGATATAAACGATACAGCAATTCTTCTGCGGGTAATCCAAATAACTCCTCATCTTTGACTGTTGCAGCTAAAGTAGTTAAGTGCTCAAAATCCTCTGGTGTACCTTGGCCATCTGGCATAATCTGTAGCAACATTCCTGCAGCAACTGGTTTGCCTTCATATTCACCTGTGCGAATAATAAGTTGGGTTTGTAATTGTTCTGAACGAACAAAATAATCTTCTAAACATTCCGTAATGGTTGGTTTATCTAAACCGATAACGCCTTGATAACGCTCGCCTTCAGTCGGAGCAATCGTAATCACTAACACGCCTTTGCCGATCATATCATGCAAACTCATGTCATCTTGAATATCACCTTGCACACGGGCTAATGCACGGATCTGTTGTTGGTCATTACCATTTACTAAAGCTAATTTTAATGGACCATCACCTTGAATTTGGACCGTAATATTACCGTTAAATTTTAATGTTGCAGTCAACAAATTAGTCGCCACCATCATCTCACCTAATAAATTTTGTACTGCTTTTGGATAATGGTGGGTATTCAATGTATCAGTAAAGGTTTGGTTTAATCGTACCCATTCACCACGCACGGCACGATTTTGGAAAAGGTAACGGTAAAGTTTGTCATTGTCTTGAGTGTAATTCATTATTTGTTCCTATTTATTCTTTGAGTAAAAAGTGCGGTCAATTTTATGAATAAATCGTAAACGTCAAAAAAGATGTCATTTTGTTACCG
This sequence comes from uncultured Haemophilus sp., assembly GCF_937976265.1. Taxonomy (GTDB): domain Bacteria; phylum Pseudomonadota; class Gammaproteobacteria; order Enterobacterales; family Pasteurellaceae; genus Haemophilus_D. The sequence goes on along the minus strand of NZ_CALJRX010000232.1, from coordinate 6,957 downwards.
CACTTTGCGCCTGAGCAGTATTATGGGGGTGAAAATCAAAATTACAAGCCAAAAAGAAAAGCGGATAGCTTTCACTATCCGCTCGCCTTATAAAATTAAACTGATAAATTACCAGTATGCACGTAAACCGATAACCGTTTTGAAATCACGGCTACGATCTACAGTGCTGTTTTCGTATTTAGTACGAGTCGCTTGCCATTCTAAGAATGGTTTCACTTTTAAAGAACCTTGCTTAAATACATAGTATTCAGTACCAACCATGAATTGGCGAGTTCTGTCTGTATCACCAGCTTCTTTATCTGTTTTATATGCATACATTGCATATACGTTCCAATCTTCGTTTAAACCTTGACGAACAACGGCACGCACTTCATTTTTAGTACGTTTGTCACCTTGTTTTTTAGTTACTTGACGCTCTAAATCTAAACCATAAGTGGTATGAACGAAGTTATAGGCTAAACCTAATCCATAAGCATTACGGTAGTATGATGTATTGTTAGCATTTTCAGAAATTTCACGAGTAAAACCTGCTGCTACGGTCACATTTTGAATGCTATCAATTGCATGGTTAAAGATAAGACCTGTACCCCAAGCATTTTTACGTTTATTTGTTAAATCAAGGTTTTTCATGCTACGTTTGCTTGAACCACCATAGTACGCACCAAATTTAACTTTGTTATCACCATAGTTACCGTTGTAAACGTATTGAGTTACACGACGTGCAGAACCATCTAATAAGCCATCAGACAAGCTGTAAGTATTTGCTAAGTCAGTTTGTTTTACTTCATCAGTAATAGTTACCATATTACCGTAAGTTAATTCACCGAATTGTTTGTGGCCAAAACCAGCATAAAGTTGGTGAGTGTAAACGTGGTCAAAATCATGTTGTGAAGGTGCTTCACCACGCATACGCCATTCAGCACGACCTAAAGCATAGAAATCACCACCTAAGTTTTGTTTTAATTTGAAACCGAAACGTGAGCCGTTGTTATCAACTGCGTGGTTGATATGCTCTTTGCTTTCACCACCCGCTGCATAGTTAGTTTTATTAGAGGTGCTTTCCCACTTAACACGTAAAGAACCATAAAAATCAACATCTGTACCAGTTTGGTCAATGTGGAAGTTATAAGCTTGTGCAGAACCTGCTGCTAATGCAGCTACAGATAAAGCAAGAAGTGTTTTTTTCATAACGCTTTCCCTATTATTTAATGAAGTTTATTAAAAAATTGAACTTTTTGCAGTTTATACACTGCAACCTAAATGATCAATCTTAAATTTTGCCAACTATCAGAAAATAGACAATATTTTGACCAAAATCAATTCAGATAAATACCTATTCGATTATTTTATCGCCTATTTAATTAATAAATTAAGCGTAGAAAATACTTGGTCTGAGGTAATATTTTCCATTGAATTCGCCGTTAAATAATGCTGATTTTTACCATAACAGCCAATTAAGGTCGGATCTGTTGCACCATAAAGCGTAATATTTGGTTTATCCAGTGCGGCAGTCAAGTGGGCAAGCCCCGTATCCACCGATACCACGGCTTTCGCATTGGCAATTTGGTCAGCCAATTCATGTAATGAAAGCTTAGGCAAAACAACGACATGAGACAAGCCTAAGGCTAATCGTTCAGCTCTCGCCTTTTCTTTTTCATTCCCCCAAGGTAAACGAACTTGAATAGAAAGTGCGGTCAGTTTTTCAATTAAATTTCGCCATTCTCGTTCTGACCAATGCTTTTCATCTCTTGTTGTAGAGTGAAAAAGGATCACGTAAGGTTCAATAGAATCTGCAGAAATAAAATGACGTGCAATGCCATAATCCCCTTTTTCTGTCGACAACGGATAAGATAGTGCTTGAGCAAAAAGCTGACGAATACGTTCTACGGCATGTTGTTGATAAGATATCGCATATTTTTTATCGTAAAACAAGGAAGCTATCGGCTCACGGATACTCTTGCGATCATAACCATGTTTAACGCCATTGGCTAAGCGTGTCGCAAAAAAGGCACTTTTAAAAAGCCCTTGCGCATCAATCACGGCATCATATTGATTAGCTTGCAATAAAGTGCGGTAAGATTTCCACTCATTTTTTGTTTGAGCTGAAAAAGGCGATTTTCGCCAACGTCTTAAAGCAATTGGAATAATTTGATTCACTGCAGAATGCCAACGTGGAATTTCGGCAAAATTCTCTTCCACCACCCAATCAATAGATAAATTAGGAATAGCACGCTGCGCATCAGTCAATGCCGGCAAAGTATGAATCACATCCCCCATAGAGGAAGTCTTAATCACGCATACTTTCATTTAATTAACCTTCTTCCCCAGTGCATAATCCCAAGCCCAGATACGGCTAAAATGCCGCCAATAATTAAGGAGGAATCCACTTGTTCATTCAACCAAACGGCTGAAAATAAAATACCTAAAATCGGCACAAGAATAATATAAGCCGAGGCATTGCCCGCCCCTAAGTGTTTCACACCATCAAAATACCAGGCATAGGCTAATACCGTTGCACCAAATGCAAGACCAAGTAAACTTATCCACTCACCTTGTGATAAATTCAGTACTGTCAGCCAATCGTCCGAGCTTTCCACGCATAGAGCACTTATAAACAACAATAAAAAACCAAAAATGGAAGATAATGTGGTTGCGGTGAGCGAATCAATACCCGCAAGTACTTTTCTTGCTAACAAGGTGTAAACGACCCAACAAATTAGTGCACCAATTAATAATATTTGCCCAAAACCAAAGGAATCCATCATTTGTGAAAAATTTCCTTTTGTGAGAGCCAATAATGTTCCGCTCATGGCAATAATCATTCCGAGTATTACCCAACGATTCCATTTTTCTTTAAACAAAAAAATTGCTAAAAGCGTGGTGAAAACTGGGTTTGTTGCCACAATAACGGCCGCTTGTCCCGCTGGAAGATATTTCAGCCCCCAGATAAAAAATGTGGAATAGGCAAAAACACCGAAAAAGGCAGTCACAAACAAACCCATCCACTGATTAGCTTTTAGTTGTTTAGCATATTTGAAGCGATTTGCCGCATATAACCAAATCATGAGTGGAATAATGGCGAAAAAAAAGCGCACGCTTGAAGCCACAAATGTCGGCATAGCTTGGGCAACCACTCGCCCCCAAGGCCAAGAAGCCCCCCATAAAATGGCCATGCCGATTAATTGTAAGTGTATGCGAAGAGGGTTCATATTGTTAACATATCCTGTTAGGTCTTTTCTATTTACTTAAAGGCTCTGCTTGGTAAGCTTTTATTTTTTCTCGTAAAGCGGCTTCAAATGCTTCTCGATGAGCATCATCTTGAAAAGCTGAATGAGGAATTAAGAAAAACAAGCCCGTATCAACTCGAATCATTAAGTAACCATAATGATTTTCGATATGATGAATGTACCGATAATTATATAAAGTTTGGCAGAGAGCTATTTCAGAATATAAACCATCTTCTTGAATTCGTATGGTTCTTTTTTCCTTATTAACTTCCTCATATACTTGGCTTTGAAAAGCTTTGGTATTTAAATAAGGTCGTAGCAAAACTGCATAGAAAAAAGAAAACATTGAGATAGCAAACAATATATATCCCGCATAATAAGCAAAAATATTCTCATAATAATCATAAAGAACGTCAGCCCAATTCGTCATATAAAATGCAATAAAAAGACTTGGTATCAAGCAAAATAAATATAATAAGAAATCACCAATCCCCATCATCTTACGAAATTTATTGTGCTTATAAATATCACGACTTATTTTTTTTACTGCCTTAGTATAATTTTTATCTAATACGGGTTGATAGGTAATTTCCATTTTATATTCTCTCTTTCTCAAACCTCTAAAAGTGCGGTCAATTTTTCTACCACTTTTTCAGGTTTAATATCAATCAAACTTTGATGATACCCTTCCGAGCTATCTGTACTTTTACGCACTTTAATTAAGTCGCCTTCAATTAAACGAATAATCACGGCTTTATCTGATAATGGCGGTGTATAAGTTGGGCTCGTTGGGCCGTAAAGCGCAACCAATGGACGATCTGTCGCAGCGGCAATATGCATTAAGCCGCTGTCATTGCTCACCACTGCTGTGCAGTTAGCGATTAAATCCACGGCTTGATTCAAGTTAGTTTGTCCTGCCAAATTCAAACAGAATGGTTGCAGTTCTGCTGGCAAGGCATTACGAATTTGCTCTCCCGCTTCCACATCTTTTGGTGAACCAAATAATTCTACCGCATAGCCTTTTTCAATGAGCATTTCGGCCAATTTAGCATAATGATAATGCGGCCAACGTTTAGCTGGTCCAAATTCAGCCCCAGGGCAGAACCCGATAATAGGACGTTCGCCTAAAAGTGCGGTCTGTTTTTCAAAGTTTTTTAAGGTTTCCGCTTGTTGAGTGAGATCAACGGTTAAATAAGGTTTTAGAACAGGAATATCAGCCGCTTTCGGTACCACATTTTGCTCAAAAGCTAACGCCACATAACGTTGCACCATCATAGGATAATCACGTTTGTTGTTGCGTAAATCATTAAGCAAGAAATAACGACTTTCGCCTTTCCAACCACGGCGCACAGCAATTTTTGCAAAAGCAGGAATAAAAGCTGACTTCAAGGAGTTTGGTAACACAATCGCCATATCATATTGATTGCGCAATGTCTTACCTAAACGATAACGTTCACACAAGGCAAACTTGCCGTGTCCGAGTGGCATTTCAATGGCATGACGCACTTCTGGCATACGGGCTAAAAGCGGTTTACACCAATTCGGTGCCATCACATCAATTTGGCAATTGGGATATTGCAGTTTGAGTTGTTGATACAAACTGTGCGACATCATCATATCGCCGACCCAAGACGGGCCGATAATTAAAATATTCATGCTTGACCTTATAACAAAAGTGCGGCTAATTTAATTCCTGCATTAATTTATTTAACGCGCGTAATGCGGTTTCTAATTCATTTTTTGCCTGTCCGATCAATTCTAAGGGCTCTGGCAAGGCTTCGCTATCGACTGCGGATTTATCTTTTAGCCAGGAAATATCCAAGCTATCACCTTTATTTTCGGCGATCCATTCACGACTGAAACAGCGCCAACGGCTGTTTTCCACCGTATGTTCTCCCTCGGTGAAAGACCATTCGCCTTCTTTGCGGGCATGGAGTACTTCCTGCAAATTTTCATCGTTAAATTTGACCGCACTTGTCGGGTCAAAGACCTGCTCAAATGCTGCCAAGTGATGTTCCGTAAAAGGCGTACGTTTTCCAAAGCTCGGCATATTGGTGCGTAAATCATACACCCAAACCTGCTGAGTGCTATTTTCTGCATGGTTAGAAACTTTGTTGAAAAACAAGACGTTGGTTTTAACGCCTTGCGCATAGAAAATCCCAGTTGGTAAACGCAAGATAGTGTGTAAATTGCATTTGTTCATCAAGTCGTGACGAATATCCGTGCCTTTGCCCGCTTCAAACAAGACATTATCTGGCAACACAACGGCGGCACGTCCACCTTCTTTTAAATTGCGATAAATATGTTGTAAAAAGGCAAGTTGCTTATTGGTTGTCTCATAAGTCAAATCATCACGGGTAATTGCCGCATCACCGCCTTTGGATGTACCAAAAGGTGGATTAGCGAGAATAATGTCTGCCGATTTTAAGCTTTTTCCAGTCTCACCAAGGGTGTTTCCTTGCAACACGGCGCCTTGTGGACCGCCTTCAATGTCATGTAATAGGCAATTCATCAACGCCAAACGGCGGGTATTCGGCACCAGTTCGACACCGACAAACGCGTGTTTACTTTGAAATTGCTGTTCTTCAAAACTAATATCCATGTAATCGCCAGTTTGTTTGCGCATATATTGATCCGCGGCGATTAAAAATCCGGCGGTGCCTGCTGCAGGATCTTGAATGGTTTCTTTAGGCTGTGGTTTAATGCAACGCACCATGGCATTAATGAGTGCGCGAGGCGTAAAGTATTGACCCGCGCCGGATTTGGTTTCCGTGGCGTTTTTTTCCAATAATCCTTCGTATAAGTCGCCCAACCCGTCTTTTTGCACCGTAAACCAATCCATTTCATCAAAATTACGAATCAGTTGTTCTAGGTGTCGAGGTTCACGCAAATGGGTTTGCGCATTATCATAAATCGCCATTAACAGCGGATTTGTATGCACCACTTTGTCATCGTCTTTGCCAGTGGATAGAATCAATAACATCTTTTTGTAATCATCGAGCAACGCTTGCCCGGCGCGTCCGCTAAGGTTTTCCCAACGGCAACCTTTCGGCAATAAATGTTCGATTGAATTACGCCCGTCGTCGCTTTTGATTAATTCTTTTTCATGGGTCATTTTGATAAACAATAACATAACCAATTCGGTAAGGTATTGGTTGTAATTAATCCCGTCATCTCGCAAAACATCGCAGAGATTCCAGAGTTTTTGAACGATTTCGTTGTTGGTCATTTTTGATCCTTTATATTTGTTTTACTTGATTAAATCGCTATCAAAAAATAAGAAAAACATAACTTAGTAAATTAGGTAAATCGTATATTTATTGCGGAAACATTGACATTTTTAGCTATAAACTTATAATAGAACTATCTCATCAACCATTCTAATGATGTGAGCGTTGAAGGAGTTACGGAGCCGCTATTTTAGCGGCTCTAGCTTTTTCTGACTATTCCCAATAGGCTAAAAATTTTTTTCTACGTTTTTCCCGTTGATTTTGATATTGAATGTGAAATGCCGTCCACGGTAAAACATAATCTCCACGATCTGCAACAACAACCAAATAGCTAAAATCTGATAACGCAATATGATAGCGCTTTTCATTGCCTCTTTTTTCAATCCACCAAACAATAGAATCGGCTTCTTGGGGGATTTTGGATGTTACCCTTTCTATTAAAAATCTTACCCATGCAATTCGTTCGCACCGACGCATATCGGGTGTTCTTTCCTGCTCTT
>NZ_CALJRX010000231.1 GCF_937976265.1 uncultured Haemophilus sp. | reverse complement strand
AAAATCTGCACCTTAATCAGTTAGAAGTTTAGTCTAACTTTTGGGGTGCAGATCATAATTTGCCCTTTTTTATCTTCGATTACTAATAATAAGAATGTTCACCACGTTGGTGTTCTGTTACATCTCGTGCGCCTTTTAGTTCATTTGGGAAAAGTGCGACCAATTGTTTCTCTACACCATCTTTTAAGGTGACATCAACCATTGAACAACCATTACAGCCACCACCAAATTGTAGAACAGCATAACCATCATCGGTAATTTCAATTAACGTGATTTTACCGCCATGGCTGGCTAATTGTGGGTTGATTTGTGTTTGGATCACGTACTCTACGCGCTCAATTAAAGGCGCATCATCCGCGACTTTACGCATTTTTGCGTTAGGCGCTTTTAAAGTCAATTGAGCACCGAGCTCTTCTGTTACATAATCAATTTCCGCATCTTCTAAAAACGGTAAACTGATTTCATCTACAAATGCTGAAAAAGTATCGTATTTCATTTCAGTATCAGTCGCTTCAACTGAATTTGGTGGGCAATAAGACACGCCACATTCTGCTCCAGGCGTCCCCGGATTCACGACAAAAATACGAATATTGGTACCTTCTTCTTGTGTATCTAAAAGTTTCCGAAAATGTGCTTGTGCAGCATCTGAAATAAAAATTTGTTCCATAAATAGAGTCCTAATACTTGATGCAATATATCAGGAATGATACTCCTATACGGCAATTTTTTCTACATTTATTCCTATTTTTATAGATATAGGCAAATCCTATCTTTATAGATTTTAGGCTCTCGCCAACCCCCATACTTGAATTTCTTTTACACCTAATTTTCGAAGTTGTTTGGCTATTTCTGCCAGCGTTGAGCCGGTTGTAATCACATCATCCACCAACGCAACGCGTTTATAAGGAAAGGGCTTTTTGGTATTCACAGCAAAAGCATTTTTAAGGTTTTGTCGCCGATCTTTCGCCGTTAAACCTCGTTGAGTGTGGGTATGTTTAATCCGTTTCACCACATGATGACAGTTAGGCACATCACACCAACGGCTTAACCAGTTCGCTAATAAATCAGCCTGATTATAGCCCCGTTGCCATTGTCGAAAATGATATAGCGGCACAGGAATAATCGCCTGTGGTAGCGGGAGTTCATGCGTTCGTCTTGCCTCTCGCACCGCAAGATAAAGCAAACGTGATAAACTCCGATCTAACCAAAACTGTTTTTGGAATTTAAAACGATGAATAAGTGAAGAAAGCGGTTCGAGGTAATGCCCTATAATCACAATACGATCCCAAGCGGGTTCATTTTTCAAACAATGTCCACAGCCCATTGCATAATGCTGCAAGGGTGAACCACATCGCCCACAATAAGGGAAAGTTTTAATTTTCTTTTGGCATCGACTACACAATCCATTTCGACCAAGATGAATAGATCGCTTGCAATGCACACAGCTAAATTGAAAAAAATGAGAAAACATGAGAGAAATTGACCGCACTTTATTTTTTCGCTTTTTCAACTTGCTTAAAATGCTTTTCTTTCTTAGCCATTTCCATTCTTTCACCTTGTTTTAAAATATGTGGGGTCACAAAAATCACGAGCTCTCGCTTTTGATGACGTTCGCTTTCCTTACTAAATAAGCGTTTAATACCTGGAATATCACCCAATAGCGGCACTTTATCAATTCCTTTTGTGATCGTATCGTGGAATACGCCACCCAATACAATTGTTTCGCCATCTTTGGCAAAAACTTGTGTATTAATTTCTTGTTTATCAATGGATACCACTTCATTTTGCCCATAAGCCACGCGATTCCCTGGGGAATTTTGACTCACTAATAAATCCAATAGAATATTATTATCCTTCGAAATATGCGGCGTGACTTCCAATCCTAACACGGCTTCTCGAAATTCCACTGATTGAGTGTCATTTTTCCCATTTGTCACCACATAAGGAATTTCTGTCCCCTGTTTGATGCTTGCGCTTTTCTTATTGGTCGTAAGTAAGCGAGGGCTCGCAATAATTTCTACGTTATTTTCACGTTCAAGTGCAGTCAATTCTAAGTCTAATAATCGGCCATTAATTTTAGCCACTTGAAGAGCTAATGAGCCAGCCGGCGTGACCGTTGTCGCAAAATTCACGTTTAAATTATTACTGATATTACTAAAGCCATTTGCATCTAGATTGCCACTCACTCGATGGGCTGCCTCAGTAGGATTAAAAATTCCCCAGCGCACGCCTAATTCTTTCAAGCTTTCATCGGTAATCGTCACAATACGTGCTTCAATCACGATTTGTTCAATGGGTTTATCTAGCTCTGCAATCAATTTTTTAATATTTTTGAGTGAACGAGCATCATCCTGAATCAGTAATACATTGCTTCGATCATCAAATGTAATTGTGCCGCTAGGTGAAAGCAAAGAACCGCTCCCTGTTGTTAACGATTTCATCACATCAGAAGCCTTGGCAAAATGCAGTTTAACCGTTGTACTCACAAGTGGTGTTTCACTAGGCAAACTTTCTCCGCTAATTGCCATAGGTTCTGTCATTTTCTCTGCATATTGTTCATGTTGAGAAGGCTTACCCAAATAATAAATATCATTTTCTTGATAAAAAGAGAGCCCTTTGATTTTTGCGACAGAACGCAATAAACGATCAAAATCTACGTTATCTAATTGCAATGAAAGCGTTCCTTCTAACTCATCATCAATCATTAAATTGGCATTTTGCTCAAGAGCAAGTTGCTGGAGTGTCGCCACCATGGGTGCTTGTTTTAAGCGAAGTGAAAAGACACGATTTTCTGCCGCTGAGTAAGTTGTCCATAGGATCAAAAAACACATTAAAAACTGACCGCACTTTGTTTTTATTTTCTGCTTTATCATTTTAAAATCTCATTATAATTGAGGTCGTTTGTTCACATTGCCCTGCTTTATAACCTTGAAGCGTCACGCTGTTTTTACTCACTTTTTCGATTAAATAGCCTTCCTTTCCAATCCTCTGCCCGACTTGAGCAGAAAGAATATGCCCATCATCATTAAATAATACTTCTGCCTGTTTACCATATTGCACGACGCCCACAATATGTAGCTGAGCCAATGGGCGTTCCTCCGCCAGTCTCGGCTCCGAATACACGCAAGCCGACACCGGCGGTAGGGTGAGCCCCTCTTTTGGATATTCGGTTTGTTCTCTTTGTTTACGATCAAAAGGATCTTGCGAAAATGCTGATACAGAAAAAAACGCTATCAAGATTAAGAAAAGCTTTTTCATTATTTGTCCTTATTTAATTGGAAAATTAACTCGCATGTAATAGAAGCATTTTCCTCTTCATCTAATTTCTCAATGTTTAATTGAGTTAAAGAAAGTGTAGGAACATCGTTTAAAAGTGCGGTCAAAAATTGCTGTAAATCGACAAAATAGCCTTGCAATGACAAATGCAACAAAGTATGTTGAGAAAAATCCCAACGTAAATCCAACGCTCGAAGTCGCCTATTTAACAACGCCTGTACATGCTGATTAATCGGCAACACAGAATTAGCCAATTCTGGAGAAAGTTGTCGGCTGTCTGACTTTTGCCTTAAGGTTTGTAAAATCTTTTCCTGTTTATCCCACTCTTGCTGCTGCAAACTCAATTCTGCGTCAAGTCGATGTCGTTCATTACTATTTTCAACGTAACGAAAAACAGGTAAAAAGATGACCGCACTTAATGCACTCAACCAAAAGGCAGCATGGACCATTTGAGGTAATCGAAGCCATCTCCCAAACCAACTTTGTGCACTTTTTTGAACAAGCTCATTGATAAAGTTCCTCATTGCACAGGCTCCGATAAATGAATATCAAATTGAAAAAATAACTGCTGTTGCACTGGCTGAAACTTAGTTAAGTTAACCTCGGTAAAATGGCGTTTGAGAAATTGATGTATCTCCTCAAACTCTTGTTGGTTTTCGGTCATGCCTGAAAGGACAACTTGCTTAGCATTGAGCGTAAATATATCCAATTCGCCTTGTTGTAATGGAAATTCATTTAATAAACTGAGTATGCGATGCACATATTCCGTATCCATTTCTGTCAACTCATTCATTTCTTGCAAGTCATGTTGTAGTTGTTGAACTTGAATGCGTTTCTGATGGACTTGATGAGTTATTTGTGTCAGTTTTTCTTTTGTCTGACTTAGGGCTTGCCCTTGTTGTTCATTGAGTTGGTTCAATCCAATGACAATCAAAACTGAACAAGCTAGCCAAATTAAACCTTGCCACATAAAACGACGAAAGGCCTTTTGATGTTGTTCTAAGCGCCAAGGCAATAAATTAAGGCTAAACATCACCACTCTCCCGATTAACTAAAGGCAAAAGTGCGGTCGTTTTTGAGGATAAATCCACTAGCTTTAAATCGGTTTGCCAAAGTGCATTACCTAAAGCAATAAAAGGAAGATCTGTTTGGATACGCTGCCAATCCTTAGGCTGTAATTCGATTGTATGTGAATTTAATATATCGGGCGTTTGATACACATAAACCTGTTCTATCGTTTCGGGAAAGCGTTGGATAAATTGTTGATAAATTTCGGATAAATCACCTTGAGATTGCAAAACTTGTCGTTGTTGTAAGCGTTCACAAACGGCGAGACATCCTTGTTGATCTTGATATAAAAATAAGGTGTTAGTCGGCTCTTGACCTAAAATGGCATAAAATGCACGTAAAATACTGTGATTCAGTAAATCAAGTGCGGTCAATTTTAGCGGCAAATATTTTGCTAATTCTGCATTGGCGCTTTCTTTTCGAATCGCCGTGATATCCAAACGAAAACCTTGTTTTAATGGCGTGGTCAGATAATCAAACCATAATTCATCCAACGGAATCGGTAATTCTTTTTGCAAAATAAAACGACATTGTTGTTCACATTCCTGGGCATTGAGTGTTTGTGGAAGAATGAGCGTTTTAGACCAAGTTAAGTGAGGAGAAATGGCACCAACAAAACAGCATTGACTGTTTTTTTGTGGCAAATGAGGCAATAACTGAGAAAAAATATCTTTTTGTTGCGTATTTAAGCAAATTGATTGAACTTTGTGTAATTCATCTAGCCAAACAAAATAGAGGTTATCTTGTTGTTTACTCACACCAATTTGTTGTTTTCGCTGCTTTCTATTGGCAATTCCCATATTCTTTCCTATTCTTTAAGGGATTAATCTTTTATACTTAGCAGCCAAAATCATAATTTTGATTTTTTGAATATTCATTAAACCAGAGAGAATTTTACGATGCGGATCGCAAAATTAATATTAAGTACCCTATTTACGATATGTATACTGGGATTAGTCGCCGGTGGTGTACTGTATTTTCACTTAAAATCCTCCTTACCATCGGTAGAAAGCCTAAAAACCGTTGAGTTGCAACAACCAATGCAAATCTATACGGCTGATGGCAAATTAATCGGTGAAGTCGGTGAACAACGCCGTATTCCGGTGAAATTAGAAAATGTACCTCAGCGTTTGCAAGATGCTTTCTTAGCAACGGAAGATAGCCGTTTTTATGAACATCACGGTTTAGACCCTGTCGGTATTGCTCGTGCGATTTTTGTTGCTGTCAACAATGGTGGTACATCTCAAGGGGCAAGTACCATTACGCAACAGCTTGCACGTAACTTCTTCTTAACCCCAGAGAAAACCATTATTCGTAAAGCACGTGAAGCGGTACTAGCGGTAGAAATTGAAAATGCCCTAAGCAAACAAGAAATTTTAGAGCTTTATTTGAATAAAATTTTCTTAGGTTACCGTTCTTATGGTGTTGCGGCGGCTGCACAAACCTACTTTGGTAAAAACTTAGATGAATTAACGCTCTCTGAAATGGCTGTGATTGCAGGCTTACCAAAAGCACCTTCAACAATGAACCCATTATATTCTCCAAAACGTGCTGAAGAACGCCGTAATGTGGTATTAGGTCGTATGTTGGATGAAAACAAAATCACCAAAGCAGAATATGATGCAGCCATCAAAGAACCAATCGTAGCAAGTTATCACGGTGCAAAATTTGAATTCCGTGCGGACTATGTGACTGAAATGGTTCGTCAAGAAATGGTAAAACGTTTTGGTGAAGAAGATGCTTACACCAAAGGTTATAAAGTCTTCACGACAGTACTTTCAAAAGATCAAGCGGAAGCTCAAAAAGCCGTACGTAATAACTTGATCGATTATGATATGCGTCATGGTTGGCGTGGCGGTGCGCCTCTATGGAAAAAAGGTGAAGCCGTATGGGACAACGAGCGCATTGTCGCTTTCTTGAAAAAATTACCGGATTCAGAACCATTCATTCCGGCAGCGGTAACCGCATTAGGTAAAAATGGTGCGGAATTACTTTTAGCTAATAATGAGACGATGACGCTTTCTTCAAACGCAATGCGTTGGGCAGGTAAATCCCCCGTTAAAGTGGGCGAACAGATTTGGATTCGTAAACGTGATAACGGTGAATGGATTTTAGGTCAAATTCCAGCGGCCAACTCTGCATTAGTTTCATTAAACTCCGATAATGGTGCAATTGAAGCTATGGTGGGAGGTTTTAGTTACGAACAAAGTAAATTTAACCGAGCAACCCAATCTTTAGTGCAAGTGGGTTCTTCGATTAAACCATTTATCTATGCGGCTGCATTAGAAAAAGGTTTAACCCTTTCAAGCGTATTGCAAGACAGTCCTATCTCTATTCAAAAACCAGGACAACCCTTGTGGCAACCCAAAAACTCCCCTGATCGTTATGACGGTCCAATGCGTTTACGTGTGGGTTTAGGCCAATCTAAAAATATGATTGCAATCAGAGCGTTACAAATTGCGGGTATTGATTTCACCGCTGAATTCTTACAACGTTTTGGATTCAATCGTGACCAATATTTCGCCAGTGAAGCGCTTGCATTAGGTGCAGCGTCTTTCACACCACTTGAAATGGCGCGTGCTTATGCGGTCTTTAATAACGGTGGTTTCTTGATTGATCCTTACCTCATCGAAAAAATTCAAGATAATACCGGTAAAGATTTATTTATTGCTAACCCGAAAATTGCTTGTATCACTTGTAATGACATTCCAGTGATTTATGGTGAAACCAAAGACAAAATCGACGGTTTTAAAGATGTTGCAGAAGTAGCCAATCCAGACAATCTAAAATCAGCGCAAGGTAATAACAACACAGATACGGAAGAAGGTGATCAACAACCTGAGAACGTACCTGACTTACCAGAACTTCCAACATCAGCATTAAATGATGGTTCTGTTGATTTAATGGCCGATGCGAAAGACGGTGTGGCGAAACAAGAATATGCGCCTCGTGTGATTAGCGGCGAATTAGCTTTCTTAA
>NZ_CALJRX010000230.1 GCF_937976265.1 uncultured Haemophilus sp. | reverse complement strand
CTGGACATTTTGGTGCAGTCATGACTACAGTGATGTCTTCACGGATTTGCTCACCCACTTCAACGATGTTGAAACCGTGTGAATAACCAAATGCAGAATCTTTTTTCATTAATGGCATCACATCAGCCACTACTTTAGAGTGTTGTTTGTCTGGCGTTAAGTTGATCACTAAGTCTGCGGTTGGAATTAACTCTTGGTAAGTCCCCACTTTAAAGCCGTTTTCGGTTGCACGCTGGAATGAAGCACGTTTTTCCGCAATCGCTTCTGGGCGTAATGCATAAGCGATGTCTAAGCCAGAGTCACGCATATTTAAACCTTGGTTTAAACCTTGTGCACCACAGCCGACGATAACGATTTTTTTGCCTTTTAAGTAGTTGCAACCGTCAGCGAATTCGCTGCGATCCATAAAACGACAACGACCTAATTGGTCTAATTTTTCGCGTAAATTTAATGTGTTGAAATAGTTAGCCATTTTTCATCCTTTCTATGATGTTGATTAATGTGTATGAGGTTGTGTTTGAATATAGTTTTTTGTTATGAAGTGGATTATAAGATTTTTAATTATTGCGTAAAGTGATATTATTGACACTTAGTGTTGCAATTTTTGCAACGATATTTACATTTTAATGATACATATGAACTTTCAAGACCTTCAAATATTTCTTCATCTTGCGGACACACAAAATTTTGCTAAAACCGCTACGCAAAATCATATGTCGCCTTCTACGCTTTCACGCCAGATTCAACGAATGGAAGAAGAATTAGAACAACCTTTATTTATTCGTGATAATCGACAAGTGCGTTTAACCGAACAAGGCGAGAAATTTCTGCAATTTGCAAAAACAGAATGGCAAAACTGGCAACAGTTTAAGCGTCAGCTTCGGGATAATTCTGCGGAATTAAGTGGAGAGTTACGTTTATTTTGTTCGGTAACGGCTTCATATAGCCACTTGCCACAGGTGTTAGCCAAGTTTCGTACGCGTTATCCGAAAGTAGAAATTCAATTGACTACTGGTGACCCCGCTTCTGCGGTGCAATTCATTCAATCAGAACAAGTGGATCTCGCTTTGGCGGGAAAACCGAATAATCTGCCGACAGGATTGGAGTTTTATAAGATTGATGATATTTCCCTTTCATTAATTGCGCCTCGCGTGGCTTGTTTAGCGACACAATTATTACAGGAAGAACCCATCAATTGGCAGCAAATGCCTTTCATTTTGCCGTTAGATGGAATGGCACGCCAGCGTATTGAACAATGGCTACGTAGTAAACACATTAAACATCCAAAAATTTATGCCACAGTAGCTGGGCACGAAGGTATCGTGCCAATGGTGGCGCTCGGCTTTGGATTAGCCATGTTGCCTGATGTGGTGATTGATAATAACCCGATGGCAAAAGAGGTATCTCGTTTAAATTTAGATAATCCAATTGAGGCATTTGATTTGGGCGTTTGTGTGCAAAAAAGAAATTTGGCAAACCCCTTAATTCGTGCATTTTGGGAGATGTTAGACTAGAATAATAAGCAGAATTAACCTAAGGATTTATTATGTTAAGAGGCGTACTTATTTCACTTTTAGCCTCATTTTTATTTGGCTATATGTATTATTTTTCCACGCTGCTAAAACCCCTCAGCGGCACGGGTATTTTCGGCTATCGGATGATTTTTACATTCCCTTTCGTCGCTCTTTCCGTCATCATGTTTAAACAAAAACAGGCATTAGTGGAACATATAAAACGCATCAAAAAACAACCGCTCTTTGCCCTTTCCTATATCACTTGTGGCGCATTAATGGGCTATCAAATGTGGCTCTTTTTGTGGGCACCCAATAATGGTAGCTCCTTAAGTGTCTCTTTCGGTTATTTATTATTACCAATTGTGATGGTGGCCGCAGGGCGGATCATTTTTAAAGAGCGAATTTCAACATTGAAATTTATTGCCGTGTTAATTGCGGCAGTGGGGGTGATTTCTAACATCATTTTAAAAGGCGAATTATCTTGGGAAGCCATTGTTATCTGTGTGGGTTACACCACCTATTTCTCTCTAAGAAAAGCCTTAAAAAATACCGATCTTGGTGCCTTTTGCTTAGAAATGCTCGCATTATTGCCAGTTAGCATTTACTTTGCGCTCCAAACCGATTTTGCCACCGTGCAGGAATCGAATCCTAATATTTGGGGATTATTGGTATTACTTGGGCTTATTAGTGGTACTGCATTGATTGCTTACGTAGTCGCCAGTAATATGCTGCCAATGAATTTGCTTGGCCTTTTAGGTTATGTTGAAACCATTTTAATGGTGATTATTTCATTTTTAATTGGAGAGGAAATGGATGCAGACAGCTATCCGTTATTCATTTGTTTAGTATTGGCGATGAGCCTGATTATTTTTGATGGCGTGTATAAACAGCGCGCAAAGGGAAAAAATCATGTCGTTTAAAGAAATTAGCCCAGAACAAGCTTGGGAAATGGTGCAAAATGGCGCCATGCTTGCAGACATTCGGGATCCACAACGTTTTACCTATTCCCATGCCAAAGGGGCGTTTCATTTAACCAACCAAAGTTTTTTACAATTTGAAGAACAGGTGGATTTCGACTCTCCGATTATCGTGAGTTGTTATCATGGCGTGAGCAGCCGAAATGTGGCGACTTTCCTCGTTGAGCAAGGCTATGAAAATGTGTTTAGCGTCATTGGTGGATTTGATGGCTGGGAGAAAGCCGGTTTGCCAATAGAAACGGCTTATTAGTATTTTTTTGATTTAAAGTGCGGTGAAATTCACCGCACTTTTCTTTTTGTCTCGCTATTGCTTATCCACAATCGCTTTCAACATCGTGTAAGATTGGGCTTGCTTTTGCTCATCAAAAATATAGCTCACTGCCATAATTTCATCAAAATGTACCCGTTCACGTAATTGCTTGAGTTGAAATTCTACGCTTTCAGGACTACCGATAAGCGAACAAGCAGTCATTTGTTCCACTACGGCACGCTCTTGGTTGTAAATCGGGATTTCCTCGAAATCGACTGGGCCAAAGTGCGGTTTCTTTTGGGCGTGCATTTGAGCTTTCCAAACATCTTCTTCTGATGCCATCGGTGGTTGTAAATTTTGTTGCGCGTTAGTGACCACATTTAAGAAAAATAGTGTTTGTG
>NZ_CALJRX010000229.1 GCF_937976265.1 uncultured Haemophilus sp. | reverse complement strand
AATATGTTTAACCAGTGAGAAGCTCCAGGGAATATCTTCAAAATGTCGGCCTTTTATGAATAAAAGATGATTTTTTAAAATTAATTCTCTTTTCATTATTTTTGTAACGGCAAACCCAAGATAAATTCCATCTTGATAAAGGCCTTGAAAGTCTTCCTTAAAAGAACCTATTAGCTTATCTCGGTTGATGTAATGGTTCACAATTTTATCAGGATAAACACTGCTCATATAATTAAAGATAACATCGGGATTATTTTCAGTAATGATATTTTGTAAATCAGAAAGAATAGTTGTTCCTTCCCAATAATCATCACTATCTAAAAACATCAAATACTCTCCTCGGGCAATTTGAATGCCAGCATTTCTTGCATCAGATACGCCACCATTAATTTTATGGATAACAACAATATTAGAATATTGTTTAGCATATTTGATGCAAATATCGATAGAATTATCTGGTGAACCATCATCAACTAAAATCAGTTCATAATTCTGATAGTCTTGCGCTAAGACAGATTCAATACATTGCTCGAGGTAACGTTCAACATTATAGATTGGCACAATGATGCTAAACAGCGGGTTTTCAATCTTGTCTTGTTGTTTTTGATTTGGATTTTCACCTAATAGATAACACGCTTGAGCAATATTTTGAGGTTCATGGAATGCTGTGAATTGATCTGCAAGCCAGTAGGGTTTTGTTTCATTTAAAAGTGCGGTCAATTTTTTTGCGACATTTTTGCGGATGAGATAAAGCGAACAACCGTAGTTGTATTGGTTAATATCGCCATAAATTAAAGCATAAGGCTCATCACCTATTTGAAATAAACGCTCTCCAGAACGACCCTCACCATCATGCTGTAATTTGATAATTCCGTAAGAAGAGTATTTATTGGCATAATTGATAGCATGTTGAATGAAGTTTTCAACAGGTTGAATTTCACTTTCAGCAATTAAAGCAAAATCATTGTCTTGTAGCTGTTCATTTTCAGCAATGGCTTTCCAGCACTGAATATGAGATAGCGTGTGGGCGATTTCTTTGTTATTGGGAGCCCGATCAAGTAGTTCTTCCGCTTTCTTGAAATTAAATAAGGCTGAAGAATTACCGAGTAAGCTAACCTGTTCTTTAGTTACTGCAGGAATAGGAACAACATGAGAGTCAGAGATGCATTGTAAAAAATGACTTAGACTCTCTATTTTCTCAGAAGCATAAACCACATAACAGGTTAGTTTTTCCATCGTTTTGGTTACCCTTTATTTTTTGCGGTAGTCGCTTTCAACGCCATATACCCCACAATTGCAGAAACCGTAGAGCCTAATAAGATCCCTAATCGAGAAAGGGCGTTAATGCTTTCACCGGCATCGGCGTTGAAGGCTAGGCTGGCTAAGAACATAGACATGGTAAAGCCGATACCACACAAAATTGCTACGGCAAAAATTTGTTTAAAATTGATGCCTTGTGGTAGTTTTGCAATGCCAAGTTTAACGGAAAGATAACTGAAAACAAATACGCCGAGTGGTTTTCCGATAATTAAACCAAGAGAAATCGCGAGCAATAATGGTGATGTCAGCATGCTGAGATCAATGCCATCAAAACTTACCCCCGCATTGGCAAAAGCGAATAATGGCAGGATAACAAAGGATGACCAAGGCGCAAGAATATGTTCAAAGTCATGTAATGGTGTTTCGCCATTTTTGCCTTTTAATGGAATACTAAATCCGATGATAACGCCTGCAAGAGTAGCGTGCACGCCAGATTTTAATACCGAAGCCCATAAGATTGTTCCCACCACCATATAGGCGCAAAGTGCGGTCACTTTAAAGCGATTTAATGCGATAAGTACAACAATAGCAACTGCAGCAAAGATGAGTGCTTGTACACTTAATCCGTGTGAGTAAAACAGTGCAATCACGACAATGGCGCCTAAGTCATCAATGATGGCTAAAGCAAGTAAAAAGATTTTTAGTGGGAGTGGTACTTGCTTACTTAATAACGCCATGATACCAAGAGCAAAGGCAATATCGGTTGCCATTGGGATAGCCCAGCCATCGGCTAAAGCAGGATTTTGTTGGGCGATAAATACATAAACTAAGGCTGGAATAATCATTCCCCCCACCGCTGCAATAGCAGGGAAAATCGCTTGTTGATAGCTTGAAAGGGAGCCCTCGAATAATTCTCTTTTGACTTCCATTCCCACTAAAACAAAGAATACCGCCATAAAACCATCGTTAATCCAATGGATTAAGGTTTTATCAATAGAAAAAGATCCTACTTGAATGCTGACTGGTAAATTTAAAAAGTCATTATAGGCTTGATTAAGCGGTGAGTTGGCTAATAGCATTGCGACTACCGCTGAGAAAAGTAATAAAATTCCGCCAGCTGATTCCAATTTGAAAAAACGCTGAATTTGTTGAATCAAACTCAGTTTATTCATTCATTCTCTCCTAAAAAAGTAATAAAAATAATAAAACTTGGATATTATCACAAATTTACTGATTTTGGGGAGAGAGGCGGTGGATAATGTGAGATTTAATCGGAATGTGATAGATTTCGTGATCTATTTCACAAAATTTATTTTCATTTTTATAGACTAGCACACTTGCTAATCTACGTTAGCCCCAATTTTATTGGCGCAGATAGAACTGCAGGACATCATGAAGCTGTGGACTTGAGAGAATCAGTAAAGTGATATGAAATGTGCTGATTGAAACAATAAAGGCAGACTATTTGTCTGCCTTTCGTTTTTGTTATTTGATAATTATGATTTATCCATCGCTGGAAAGTCACGTTCTGTGTAACCTGTGTAGATTTGACGTGGACGTACAATTTTGAAGTTCCCTTGTTTGTACATTTCTTTCCAGTGCGCAATCCAGCCAACAGTTCTCGCAAGCGCGAACATAACGGTAAACATCGATGTTGGAATTCCGATAGCTTTTAATACAATACCGGAATAGAAATCCACATTTGGATAAAGTTTATGTTCGATAAAATATGGATCATTCAAGGCGATACGCTCTAATTCAATAGCAACATCAAATAATGGACTTTTAATGTTCAATTCTTTTAATACTTCATGGCAGGTTTCGCGCATTACTTTCGCACGTGGGTCGTAGTTTTTATATACACGGTGCCCGAATCCCATTAAACGGAATGGATCATTTTTATCTTTTGCACGAGCAATAAATTCAGGGATACGATCGACTGTACCAATTTCTTCTAACATATTAATACACGCCTCATTAGCACCGCCATGTGCCGGTCCCCAAAGCGATGCAATCCCCGCTGCAATACAAGCGAATGGGTTAGCACCAGAAGAAGCCGCTGTACGTACAGTCGATGTGGATGCATTTTGTTCGTGATCGGCGTGTAGAATAAAAATTTTATCTAATGCACGTTCTAGAACTGGGTTAACGACATAAGGCTCGCATGGTGTGGCAAACATCATATATAAGAAATTCCCTGCATATGACAAATGATTTTGCGGGAACATAAACGGTTGCCCAATAGAATATTTGTAACACATTGCCGCTAAGGTTGGCACTTTAGCGAGTAAACGAATAGCCGTTAGCTCTCGGTGAGCTTCATTTTTTACATCGATAGAATCGTGATAGAACGCGGCCAAGGCTCCACTTACCCCACACATAACAGCCATTGGATGCGAGTCGCGACGGAAACCTTGGAAGAATTTAGTTAATTGTTCATGAACCAACGTATGGCTGCGTACTAATCTACTGAAATCTACATACTGCTCTTTTGTTGGACGTTCGCCAAAGAGTAATAAGTAACTGATTTCTAAGTAATCTCCATTAGCAGCTAGTTGATCTATAGGATATCCGCGATAAAGTAATACACCATTATCACCGTCAACATATGTAATTTCCGATTCGCATACGGCGGTAGAAACTAAACCAGGGTCATAGGCAAAGATTTTATTTTGCGTTAATGGACAGATATCAACGGCTTCGTAGCCTAATGAGCCCTTGTAAACGTTAAGCTCATAGGAATTATCATTTATTGTTAGCGTTGCGTTTGCCATATCGTTCTCCTGTTGTGAGATATTTTAGAATTTTGGGATATGTATATTCGAACTTAACACTATTTAAATTATTTTGGCAATAGTTTTTTCTAGCAAAATGCTTTCAGTTGAAAAGAATTAATATTTTTTAGATGATATTTAATGTGAGAGAGATTTTTTTATGCGAAGTTATTTTTTTTTCTTTAAATTCCTGATAAGGTCTAATCAATCCATTCTAAGTTGGCGAAAATCATTCACAATACGCCACACATTAAAATCATAGGAGATTCTATGCAATCCAACGTTCAAATTCCTCAAGGTGAAAAAATTCAAATTGCCGCTAATGGTTCGCTTCAAGTACCCGATAATCCAATTATTCCTTTTATTGAAGGGGATGGAATTGGTGTTGATGTGACACCAGCAATGCAAGTCGTTATTGATGCCGCAGTAGAAAAAGCGTATCAAGGTAAACGTAAAATTTCGTGGATGGAAATTTACGCAGGTAGTAAAGCGAATGAAGTTTATGGTGAAAATACTTGGTTACCTGCTGAAACGCTCGATTTTATTCGTGAATATCATGTTGCAATTAAAGGACCATTAATGACACCTGTTGGTGGAGGCATTCGTTCTTTAAATGTGGCAATGCGCCAAGGTTTAGACCTGTACAACTGTTTGCGCCCAATCCGTTATTATGACGGCACTCCAAGCCCGGTGAAACATCCAGAATTAGTGAATATGGTGATTTTCCGTGAGAACTCTGAAGATATTTATGCTGGCGTGGAATGGGTGGCAGGCTCACCTGAAGCAAATAAAGTGATCCAATTTTTGCAACAAGAAATGGGCGTGAAAAAAATTCGTTTTACTGAAGATTGCGGTATTGGGATTAAACCTGTTTCCAAACAAGGTACACAACGCTTGGTTCGTGCCGCGTTGCAATATGTGATTGATAACGACCGCACTTCGCTTACTTTGGTACATAAAGGTAATATTATGAAATTTACCGAAGGTGCATTTAAAGAATGGGGCTATCAAGTGGCGCAAGAATTTGGTGCAACCTTAATTGATCAAGGTCCATGGATGCGTTTAACAAATCCGAATACAGGGCGCGAGATTGTGATCAAAGATTGCATTGCAGATGCGTTTTTACAGGAAGTGTTATTGCATCCGACTGATTATGATGTGATTGCGACTTTAAATCTCAATGGTGATTACATTTCTGATGCTTTGGCGGCACAAGTGGGTGGTATTGGCATTTCCCCAGGGGCGAATATTGGCGATGAAGCTGCGATCTTTGAAGCGACTCATGGTACTGCGCCAAAAATTGCAGGGCAAAATAAAGGCAACCCAGGTTCATTAATTTTAAGCGGAGAAATGATGTTACGTCATTTAGGTTGGGTTGAAGCGGCTGATCTTGTGGTTAAAGCGGTGTCCAAAACTATCGCGGATAAAACCGTTACCTTTGATTTTGCGGAGATGCTTGAAGGAGCGACGTTGCGCTCAACTTCTGAGTTCGCACAAGATATTGTTGCCAATATGTAAGGAGTAACTATGTCAGATTTTCTATTAGATTATCAGAAACAAGTTGATGAACGAGCTAAATTAGGTGTCGTGCCACAACCGTTAAATGCGGAACAAACTGCGCAACTGATAGAATTATTAAAAAATCCACCACAAGGAAAAGAAGCTTATTTATTAGAATTATTTGAAACTCGCATTCCTGCTGGTGTAGATGAAGCCGCTTATGTGAAAGCATCATTCTTATCTGCGGTAAGCAAAGGGGAGGTGGTTTGTTCGTTAATTTCGGCGGAAAGTGCGGTGAGAATTTTGGGCAAAATGCAAGGTGGTTATAATATTGAGCCACTTTTGACCGCACTTGATGATCCTAAACTTGCACCGATTGCGGCGGAAGAATTATCTCGCACGTTGTTGATGTTTGATAATTTCCATGATGTGCAATCCCGAGCAGAACAAGGTAATGTTTATGCGCAACAAGTTTTGCAATCTTGGGCAAATGCAGAGTGGTTTACGTCTCGCCCGAAATTAGCCGAAAAATTAACTGTGACTGTGTTTAAAGTGTCAGGGGAAACCAATACAGACGATCTTTCACCTGCACAAGATGCGTGGTCACGCCCAGATATTCCATTACACGCCAAAGCGATGTTAAAAATGCCACGTGATGGTATTGAACCTGATGAACCAACTCAAGTGGGTCCGATTCGACAAATTGAAACCTTAAAACAAAAAGGTTTTCCATTAGCTTATGTGGGCGATGTGGTTGGAACAGGATCGTCACGAAAATCAGCTACAAATTCGGTGCTTTGGTTTATGGGCGAAGATATTCCTTATATTCCAAACAAACGCGCAGGCGGTATTGTGTTGGGCGGAAAAATTGCCCCGATTTTCTTTAATACCTTAGAAGATGCGGGAGCATTGCCGATAGAAGTGGACGTGAGTCGCTTAAATATGGGCGATGTCATTGATATTTACCCTTATGCGGGCAAAATTTGTCGTCATAACACTGATAATGTTCTTGCAGAATTTAGCTTAAAAACGGATGTATTATTAGATGAAGTGCGCGCGGGTGGTCGTATTCCACTGATTATCGGTCGCGGTTTAACGCATAAAGCTCGCGTTGCTTTAGGCTTGCCTGAAAGCGAGATTTTTGTTAAACCACAAAGTGCGGTGGAAAATAATAAAGGATTTACTTTAGCGCAAAAAATGGTGGGACGCGCTTGTGGTGTAGCGGGCATTCGCCCAGGGCAATATTGCGAACCACGTATGACTTCGGTGGGATCACAAGATACTACAGGTCCAATGACACGCGATGAATTAAAAGATTTAGCTTGTTTAGGTTTCTCGGCGGATCTTGTCATGCAATCTTTCTGTCACACCGCAGCTTATCCAAAACCTGTGGATGTGGTTACGCACCACACTTTGCCTGATTTTATTATGAACCGTGGCGGTGTGTCTTTGCGCCCTGGGGATGGGGTGATCCACTCATGGCTCAATCGTATGCTGTTACCGGATACTGTTGGAACAGGCGGCGATTCACATACACGTTTTCCTATTGGGATTTCATTCCCAGCGGGTTCGGGCTTAGTCGCTTTTGCGGCGGCAACCGGGGTAATGCCGTTAGATATGCCGGAATCGGTTTTAGTACGTTTCACAGGCAAAATGCAAGAAGGCATTACCTTACGCGATTTAGTCCATGCCATTCCATATGTTGCGATTAAACAAGGTTTGCTCACCGTTGAAAAGCAAGGTAAGAAAAATATTTTCTCAGGTCGAATTTTGGAAATTGAAGGTTTGGAAGATTTGAAAGTAGAACAGGCTTTTGAACTTTCCGATGCTTCGGCAGAACGTTCGGCGGCGGCTTGTACCATTAAACTCAACAAAGAACCGATTATTGAATATCTCAATTCAAACATTACTTTATTGAAATGGATGATCGCTGAAGGTTATGGTGATGCACGTACACTGGAACGACGTGTCAAAGCAATGGAAAATTGGCTTGCTAATCCAACTCTTTTAGAAGCGGATAAAGATGCTGAATATGCAGCAGTGATTGAGATTAATTTAGATGAAATCAACGAGCCGATTGTATGTGCGCCAAATGATCCTGATGATGCTCGTTTATTATCAGAAGTACAAGGCGATAAGATTGATGAGGTGTTTATCGGATCTTGTATGACCAATATTGGGCATTTCCGTGCCGCTGGTAAATTACTCAATCAATTCAAAGGAATGATTCCAACCCGTTTATGGGTGGCTCCGCCAACCAAAATGGATGCGGCGTTGTTAACCGAAGAAGGTTATTACAGCATTTATGGCAAAAGTGGTGCGCGTGTCGAAATGCCGGGTTGTTCACTTTGTATGGGCAACCAAGCGCGTGTGGCGGATAAAGCCACAGTGGTTTCAACCTCTACGCGGAACTTTCCTAACCGTTTGGGGCAAGGTGCCAATGTGTATCTTGCGTCAGCAGAATTGGCAGCCGTTGCGGCATTGCTAGGTAAACTGCCAACACCTGCGGAATATCTCACTTATGTGGCGGATTTACAGAAAGAAAAAGACGATATTTATCGTTATATGAATTTCAATGAAATCAGCACCTATATGAAAAAAGCGGATAATGTCATTTTTCAGCAAGCACTGTAGTGTGAAGCAGCAAAGTGCGGTTAGAAAATAGAAATTTTTCTGACCGCGCTTTGATCAAATCCTGCTTCATCATAACCTTCTTCATACAAAAAATTCAAGGAGCTTATTTTGTATAGATTTCTTTAATTTATAATGAGTTATCTTCATTTTTATAGACTAGCACACTTGCTAATCTACGTCAGCTCCAAAAAAATTTAATAGTAAAATCCTTAAAATTTATTTATTCGAGAATACTTATGTTTTCAAAAAAAGACATCATCGTATTAGGTATGATGATTTTTGCTTTATTTTTAGGCGCAGGAAATATTATTTTTCCACCGATGGAAGGTTACTCCGCAGGTAACCATTGGGCAACTGCTTCGCTAGGATTTGTGATAACAGGCGTACTCATGCCATTTATTACATTAGTTGTTGTGTCAGTATTAGGACGTGGTGAAGAACTGACTAAGGACTTACCCAAGTGGGCAGGTGTAACCTTTTTAACCATTCTTTATTTAGTCATCGGTTCAACCTTTGCCATGCCTCGAATTACCAATGTCGCTTATGAAATGGCATGGTTACCATTGGGGCTTTTTGAGGATAGCGAAACGGCACGTCTTATTTTCTCTGTGCTTTTTAATATTATCGCCATGGGATTTATGATTCGCCCGAGCACAATTATTTCAACAGTGGGTGAAGTGATGACGCCGGCATTGTTGGTATTATTACTTGTTGTTGGGATCACTGTTTTTGTTTCACCGCTTTCTGATATTGTTGCACCATCTCAGGCGTATGCTGAGAATTCAGCATTAGCCACAGGGTTAATTAGTGGTTATCAAACGATGGATGTCCTTGCAGCGATTGCCTTTGGCGGCATTGTTGCACGGGCGTTATCTGCAAAAAATGTGACGAATCCGCAAAAGATTGTTCAATATACCATTTCAGCGGGTTTCGTATCTGTCATTTTATTAGGTTGCTTATATTTTTCTTTATTCTACTTAGGGGCGACTTCTGATGCGGTGGCACAAGGCGCAACAAATGGTGGACAAATCTTCTCTCGTTATGTGAACAGTTTATTCGGCACGGCGGGAACCTGGATCATGGCGGGTATTATTACTTTGGCAAGTCTAACCACATTAGTGGGCGTAACCAGTGCGTGTGCTGATTACTTCTCCAAGTTTTCGACGCGTTTTTCTTATCCATTTTGGATTGTCTTCTTCACTGCCATGACGATAATTATTTCACAATATGGCTTAACAAAATTACTCCGAGTGACGATTCCAGCTTTATTGTTGATTTACCCAATGGCGATCATGTTAGTGGTTTTACAGCTTGTGCGTAATAAATTGCCTTCTATTCGATTGAGCTATTACTTGACGATCTTTGTGACGGTTTGCTTTAGTTTAGTTGATAGTTTAAAAAACTTGGATGTGTTGCCTGAAGGATTGCATCAAATCATGACTCATTTCCCACTCTATTCACAAGGGCTCGCATGGCTTGTACCTGCATTATGTACTTTAGTGCTTTCTATGATATTTGGGAAAATCATGTCAAAATAACAAAAATGCCGATAATGATTTATCGGCATTTTTTTCTATCAAGTGCGGTCATTTTTTTACGCGTTTTTAGGCGGCAAGACGTTGTCTCACAATTTCAAATAAACATACACCTGTTGCAACGGAAACATTCAGGGATGAAACTGAGCCCGCCATTGGAATACTAATGAGTTGATCACAATGCTCACGCGTAAGGCGACGCATGCCTTCACCTTCGGCTCCCATTACTAAAGCAAGAGAACCCGTAAGTTTACTTTGATAAATGGTTTCTGTTGCTTCACCAGCTGTACCCACCACCCAAATATTATGATTTTGTTGTAGATCTCGCAAAGTACGCGCTAAATTGGTTACGCGAATTAATGGCACAGTCTCCGCAGCACCGCAAGCCACTTTACGCGCAATAGAAGTGAGTTGAGCGGATTTATCTTTTGGCACAATAACCGCGCTCACTCCAGCAGCATCTGCAGTACGTAAACAGGCGCCCAGGTTATGGGGATCTGTCACGCCATCCAGCACTAATAAAAGTGGATTTTGTTTACGAGTAAGAAGTTCATCCAAATCATGTTCATTCAGCTCTTTGGCTTCTTGCACACGAGCAATCACACCTTGGTGGACTTCACCGTTGGATTTTTTATCTAATGTTTGACGATTAACAAATTGCACCGCAATGCCTAAAGCATAGAGCTCATTGAGTAAGGGTTGTAGGCGTTTATCTTCACGGCCTTTCAGCACAAAAACTTCAATTAAACGCTCAGGGCTATTTGCTAAAATGCTGTTTACAGCATGGATACCATAGATATTTTCTGACATAGGGTTCTCTTATTTATTATTTCTTCCGTTTTCTAGTCGGTTTCTTAGAAACATCTTTATTTTTGACCGCACTTTTACGTTTCTTTGACGTTTTAGGTGGCAGTTCCTTAAAGACTTTTTTTGCTTTTTGTTTCGCTGTTTTGCCCACGCGACGTGGTTTTCTGGCACTTTCGACTAAACTGAAATCCACCATTTTTTGTTCTAAATGAACGGCGACCACGCGAATTTTGACTTTATCGCCAAGGCGATAAATCATACCACTATTTTCACCGATTAAACGTTGTTTAGCTGCATCAAATTGATAGTAGTCGTTATCTAAAGTGGAAATATGGACTAAGCCGTCAATGAATAAATCATCTAAACGTACGAATAAGCCAAAGCCCGTTACAGATGAGATCACTCCGCTAAATTCAGCGCCCACGTGATCTTGCATATATTCACATTTCAGCCAATCTGCGACTTCGCGAGTGGCATCATCGGCACGGCGTTCGGTCATCGAGCAGTGATCGCCTAACAAATCCATTTCATCAAAAGAATAATGATAGCCGCCAGTATCTGTGGTTTTACGTTTAGCGCCTTTTTCTTTCGCTAATAAATACTTAATCCCACGATGTAGGGTTAAATCCGGATAACGACGAATCGGGGAAGTGAAGTGTGCATATTCCTCTAACGCCAAACCAAAGTGACCGATATTATCCGCATGATAAACTGCTTGGCTTAATGAGCGAAGTAACATGGTTTGGATAAGCTCGTGATCCGGGCGATCTTTCACTTGCTCTAACAATTTCGCATAATCTTTTGTGGTCGGTTTCATGCCGCCTTCAAGGCTTAAACCGCATTCACTTAAGAATGCACGGAAAGACGTCAGTTTTTCTTCGCTCGGTGCGGCATGAATACGATAGAGTGCAGGCTCTTTATGTTTTTCCATAAAGTTTGCTGCTGCAATATTCGCAAGAATCATGCATTCTTCAATGATTTTGTGCGCATCATTTCGCACAACAGGTTCAATGCGATCAATTCGTCCCATGGCATTGAAAATAAATTTGGTTTCGATGGTTTCAAAATCGATGGCACCACGTTGTTTGCGTGCATTGAGTAACGCTTGATAGAGATGATGCAATTCTTCTAAATGTGGTACTAGCCCTTGATAGCGGGTGCGGAGTTCATCATCGCCGTCTAAAATCGCCGCGACTTTCGTATAGGTTAAACGTGCATGAGAGTTCATTACCGCTTCATAAAAACGATAGTCCGTGAGTTTACCTTTGGCAGAAATGTGCATTTCACACACCATACACAAGCGATCAACTTGTGGATTCAGTGAACACAATCCGTTGGATAAAATCTCAGGCAGCATTGGCACAACACGATTTGGGAAGTAAACAGAGTTACCTCGGTTATAAGCTTCAGTATCTAATGCCGAACGTAAACGCACATAATAGCTGACATCGGCAATCGCCACCCAAAGTTTCCAGCCTTTACCGCTTTTTTCGCAATATACGGCATCATCAAAATCGCGTGCATCTTCGCCATCAATGGTCACCAGTGGCAGATTGCGTAAATCCACACGGCCTTTTTTGGCTTCTTCAGGCACTTCTTCCGTGAATTTTTTAACGTATTTTTCGACCGCACTTGGGAATTGGTGAGGAATGTCATGATTACGAAGAGCAATCTCCACTTCCATCCCTTTTGCCATATTGTCACCCAGAATTTCGGTGATGATGCCAACTGGTTGAGTAAAGGAGGCTGAGCGTTCTTGCAATTCAACCACGACAACTTGCCCCATTCGGGCACCATTGCGGTGTTCATTAGGGACTAAAATATCTCGTCCGATACGACTGTCATCAGGCACAACATAGCTAAAACCATTTTCTAAGAAGAAACGGCCGACAATTTGTTTTTTACGACTTTCAAGTACGCGAACAATACGGACTTCGCGACGACCACGGCGATCTAAGCCTGCAGGTTGTGCCAATACAAAATCACCATGCATTACACGTTGCATTTGGTGATTAGGAATAAAGAGATCCTCTTTTTTACCTTCGACTTGTAAAAAGCCATAGCCTTCGCGATGGCCAATGACCATGCCTTTGAATAAATCCAATTTTTCAGGCAAGGCATAGCGTTTACGTTTAGTGAAAACTAACTGTCCATCATTCTCCATGGCACGCAAGCGACGACGCATGGCTTCTTGTTGTTCGTCACTTTTAATTGAAAGTGCGGTCAGAATTTCTTCCCGACTCATCGGGGCATTATTTTCGCGAATAATTTGCAGAATGTAGTCTCTGCTTGGGATCGGATTACCATATTTGGCTAATTCTTTTTGATAATTCGGATCCGCTTTTTTAAAAGATTTTTTGGTCATTTATTGTTTATTTTATGATTAATTTTTAAGTTGTGGGGTAGTTTACAGGTTAAAGGGGGGAATGCAAGCTTGTTATCAGACGTTTGTGGCAGGACGGTTTACGGCAAACAAAAACCGCACCAAAGTGCGGTTTTATTTTTAAGCTGTTTTAATGCTTTAATTACGCTAATTTTTTGATTTGAGCAGCTAATTTCGCTTTGTGGTTTGCTGCTTTGTTAGCGTGGATTAAGCCTTTAGAAGCCATACGGTCAACAACTTTTTGCATTTCAACGAATGCTGCTTCAGCTGCTGCTTTTTCACCTGCTGCTACTTGAGCATATACTTTTTTGATGTAAGTACGCATCATAGAGCGTTGGCTTGCGTTGTGTTGGCGGCGTTTTTCAGATTGAACCGCGCGTTTTTTTGCTGACTTGATATTAGCCAAGGTCAAACTCCTAAAATTTCTGTTAGATGATTATGACAAAATAAGGGCGTAGAATATGCCGATTTTTTATACTTTTGTCAATGAATAATTTGTGTTGATTTCGGTGAGACACAACCGAAAGTAAGCATCGTTATTTAAAAAAAGCGCTTTCTATTGGCTCACACAAACGATGTGGGCAGGATTTTATCAGTTTTTTTCGTTGGAATATAGCGTAAAAACAAAAATTCTATACAATTAAGGCAAATTTTTTTGAAGAGACCCCTATTTTGAGTAAACGACTTTTAAAATCCGGCATTATCGTGAGTGGGATGACATTAGTGTCCCGTGTGTTAGGTTTAGTCCGTGATGTGGTGATTGCCCATTTAATCGGTGCAGGTGCGGCGGCAGACGTGTTTTTATTCGCTAACCGTATCCCAAACTTTTTACGTCGTTTATTTGCAGAAGGCGCATTTTCTCAAGCCTTTGTACCCGTATTAGCTGAATATCAAAAATCGGGCGATCTTTCTAAAACGCGAGAATTTATCGGGAAAGTGTCGGGCACGCTAGGCGGTTTAGTCAGTGTTGTCACCTTGCTTGCCATGGTGGGATCTCCTGTTGTTGCGGCGATCTT
Source organism: uncultured Haemophilus sp. (assembly GCF_937976265.1). Lineage (GTDB taxonomy): Bacteria > Pseudomonadota > Gammaproteobacteria > Enterobacterales > Pasteurellaceae > Haemophilus_D. The sequence goes on along the minus strand of NZ_CALJRX010000229.1, from coordinate 803 downwards.
TGGGATGGGCTGGTTTACCGATTGGCTAAATGACGGACCGGATGCGCAAAAATTTGAACAAGCGTCTTTACTCTTAAAAATTACTTTTCCTTATTTATGGTTCGTCACCTTTGTGGCACTTTCCGGGGCGATTTTAAATACGATAGGTAAATTTGGCGTGATGGCGTTTTCGCCTGTTTTACTTAATGTCGCCATGATTGCGACCGCACTTTTCCTTGCACCAAGATTAGACAATCCCGATCTTGCCCTTGCTATCGGGATCTTCTTAGGCGGTTTATTACAATTTTTATTCCAAATCCCTTTCTTGAAGAAAGCCGGCTTGCTCGTAAAACCAAAATGGGCATGGCATGATGAAGGGGTAGCGAAAATCCGTCGATTGATGATTCCTGCCTTATTCGGGGTTTCCGTAAGTCAAATCAACTTGCTGCTTGACACGGTCATTGCCAGTTTCTTAATGACGGGGTCAATTAGTTGGCTTTATTATTCAGATCGTTTATTAGAGTTCCCACTTGGGCTATTTGGTATTGCAATTTCCACCGTGATTTTACCGACACTTGCTCGCCATCATGTAAATCGCGAAGATAATTCTTTCCAAAGTGCGGTTGATTTTCGCAACACAATGGACTGGGGCGTACGAATGATTTTATTACTCGGCGTGCCTGCCGCGATTGGTATTGCCGTGTTAGCTCAACCAATGTTACTGGTATTGTTTATGCGTGGCAGTTTTACCTTAACCGATGTGCATGCCGCCTCTTATTCTTTATGGGCATTCAATGCCGGTTTACTTAGCTTTATGCTGATTA
>NZ_CALJRX010000228.1 GCF_937976265.1 uncultured Haemophilus sp. | reverse complement strand
TTAGAAAATTTTGATAAAAATATTTGATTTATATATTAATTTAAGGTTATAATGCAATTTGAAAAAAATCCAAATTTTTCAAGGAGGAGCAATGCAATATAAAAAACTATTCACAATTCCTTTTATTGCACTTTCTTTATTTTCTACTGCGTGCGCCGTGCAAAGTGGAAACGTAGTTGGAAAAGAAAGTGTTTATCCACCAGTAGCAAATTTTTCTTTTGAAATTAAGATAAAACCACTTTCTGATATGGATTATCAGGCTGTCATTACAAATAAAAAAACTAAAAAAATACAAATTATTGAAAGTATGTCACATCCCCCTCTAACTGCAGATCATTTGGTTCAAATACAAGACTTAAATAATGATGGATACCCTGATATTATTTTAAAGGGTTTTCCTGTTGCAGCGTCAGCAATTAATGGTAATGAACTTTATATGTTCAATCCTGAAACTAAACAATTTGAAGAAACTAAAGATATTACCCAGCTTGGAGAAATTCATGCTAGCGGCAAAAACTGTATTTACGTTGATTATCGGAAAAATTCAATGGAATACTCCCAGAATCATTATTGCTGGCGTAATGGTAAATGGCATTTTATTGAAAATAGGTAAAATATTATGAATGATAAATTCGATCAATATCGCTATATGAAATAGGGTAATTTATTACAAATTTAAGGAATTTAAAAAATGAAAAAAGCATTATTTCTTTCTGTTTGCCTATTAGGGGCAGGTTCATGTTTTGCACAGGAGAATATAGAGCATAAAAAAGAAGTCTGTCCTAAAAGTGCGTTAGAAAATATTGAAAATGTTAGTTATGATTGCTTGGATGTTTGGGATAGCCGTTTAGAAAAAAAAATTGATGAAAAATATAAGATGATATACCGACGAGTAAAACAAAAAGATATGGCTCTACATGCTTTGCCTTCTTCTTATTTTATTAAAGTACGTAAAACTTGGAATGCATATAGAGAACAACTTTGTTCTGATCCTACAAATAATACAGATCTAAAATCTGCATCTGATTGGTATATTCTTCAATGCCGAATTGAGCAATCGCAAGCTCATTTGAAAGCATTGGAGCGCTTCTAATTTGTTTTAAGAAAGGAATAAAGTATGGCAAAGAAAGCGAATCATGGCCTTCGTTTTACCGGTGGCGATCATTTAACCCCTAAAGATGGTTTTAAATATTATCTACATCAAGCTATGATGGTAAATGAATTGCATGGGGGGTATGGTGCATATGAAATGTCTAATGCTGTAAATGGTTCTAGTGGTCCAAGCTTTGGTGGAATTCAATTTGATGTGGGATCTAATAAAAATGGCCAAAAGTTATTAGAAAAAATACTTCATCATGCCAAAGATAATGCAGGAAATTCTTTTTTATCAGAATCTGAGATGACGCAGCTTCATCGGATATACAAACCATTTAATGATGTCAAGACTAAGGAAGGAAAGATAGCAACTCGGGGAATGAGTGATGAAGATAAAGCATTCTACAAGCAAATCAAGCCAAAATTGGATGCTGCTCTATCATCTCCGATAGGAATAAAATTAATTAATGAAAGCTATAATGAAAATTTAGATGATAAAATTTTAAAGGTAGAGGAAAAGATTAGTAATGTTAAAAATAAAGTAAATAGAGAATTTTTGAATAACAGCATGCAGGCAAAGGTCTTTATTGCGGATATTGGCAATCAATATGGTGCAAAAGTTAATGAGGCTCTTGTTAAGTTTATTGCACAAACAGAAAAAGACAATGGAGTCACTTTACCTGGAAATAAAACTGTAAAAGTGCATGGTCAGCTTGATATGGAAGATTTAAAAAATTTTCGTATGAGTACTGTATATGGAATCAAGCACCCAGCAGATGCAAAACGTCGGGACGAAAATATCGAAAGAATCACAGCTCCAACTCGTCAGCAAGAACACTCCAAATCTTCTGAGGGTAATGACAGGCCAGCCGATAAACTTCAAGCTTTGATTCAAGGCTTTAAAAATGACAAAGATGGTACGTTCACAGCCAAAGCATTGGCTGACAATGCCGATGTGGTGGCAAATTTTAGAGATGAGTTGCGAGAGACCTTAAAACAAAATCAGGCTCAAGAAGTTGCTCAAAATACTCCGCAAGTTCAGGAAGAACGCAGCTATGGCGGTCGATCGTTTAGTTAGAAAATATTTAATAACCTTAAACACCCTAATAGGAGTCTTTGTATGCAGAAATTATTTATTCTAATATCATTAACTTTATCAGTTTCGGCTTGTGCTGTATCTCCAATGGAAGAAACTGAAGATGTGATAAATAGTGGATTATATAATATCGATTTTCGTGCCGGAAACGGTAAGATTTATTGCGGCGGTGATGCGAAAGTATCTGATTTGGCTCAGGGTGTATCATGTCTGACTGAAATTAAAGGTAAGCCTGTTTTACCGCGCCCCAACGATTGCGAACTTGAATGGGGTGGAACATTCTTCTTAGGTAAAACCGGTAAAGCAGATATGGTTTGTCATAGTGACTTTCCTTTTAATCCCAAAGCCCGTATCTTGAAAAATGGAGAAACAGTTAAAGGTAATGGCTGGCAATGTACGGCTTCCGGTTCAGAAGTAACTTGCATAAATCAAGATAAACATGGATTTAAGATTAGTCAGGAAGTGCAGAAGCTGTTTTAATACATCTTTAGGAATTTAATTTATTAAAGGAATGGTATATGGATACAAATAAAACTGGTAATCACAAGCAAGAAAATCAAAGAGACCAAGTTCGAGAACAGGTTATCAATGATTATATTGAAAATTTAAGGAAATATAATGGCTATACCGAAAAAGGTAAGGATAATACCATTTTTGGGGCTCATTATGGCATGCAAGGCCAATATTGGTGCGATATGTATGTTGATTATGTTATGGAAGATTCGTTTGGCAGGCGAAATGCTCAAAAAATGTTAGGTGGGTTTTCTGCAGGAACGGAACTTAGTAAAGCTAATTATCAAAAAATAGGTAATTGGCATGATGCAAAAGATTATGTTCCTCAAAAAGGCGATCAAATTTTCTTTCTTAACCCCACAAAAGATAAATCCAGGACGGTCAATCATACGGGAGTTGTTATTGACGTTGATTTGGAAAAAGGTATTGTTTATACAATTGAAGGTAATACTAGTGCTAAACCTGGAGATGGAAATGGAACAACAGTTAGGGAGAAACAATATCCTTTAGACAAAAATACAATAAAAGGGTATGGTACACCTGATTGGGATATTGAAATTGATAAACGAATTCAAGAAATAAATAAATCATCCACTGTAAACGAACTTTCTTCAAAGAATAAATTGCAAAATTTGATAAACGGCTTTAAAAATGACCAAGATGGTACGTTCACAGCCAAAGCATTGGCTGACAATGCCGATGTGGTGGCAAATTTTAGAGATGAGTTGCGAGAGACCTTAAAACAAAATCAGGCTCAAGAAGTTGCTCAAAATACTCCGCAAGTTCAAGAAGAGCGCAGCTATGGCGGTCGATCGTTTGGTTAAATCTTTCCCATATTTAAAGAATGCTGATGGCACGTTTTTTCCTTATTCTTTCAATAGATAGTTACGCATGAATAATAACGAACTTGAGCAAGCACATAATCTTTTGCTTGAAACCGCCGAGGTAATGACACAATTTAGGCAAAGTACCCATCAGATTGTCCAAAATCTTGAAGATAAATTGGATAAATCACTTTACGATCAACGCAAGATGATTACAGAGATGGTAC
>NZ_CALJRX010000227.1 GCF_937976265.1 uncultured Haemophilus sp. | reverse complement strand
GTATATCGCGTACTTAACCAATTTGATGAAGCGCGTATCTTGATTCGCCATAATTTTGAAGGGAATAAGTCTGTTTTTGAGCTTGCCCCAACAGAACACCACGATCACATTATCTGTGAAGATTGTGGCAAAGTATTTGAGTTTACTGATAACATCATTGAACAACGTCAAAAAGAAATCAGTGAACAACATGGCATCAAATTAAAAGCACACAGTTTATACCTCTACGGTAAATGTAGCGATATCAACAAATGTGAAGAGAAAAAATAATTCTTGCTAAAAAAATAAAACCTTAGGTCAAAACCTAAGGTTTTTTATTCTCTCAACTCAAAGTGCGGTTAAAATCGACCGCACTTCTACGCATTAAGATTAAGCCGCTGATTTAATAATCACTTTTGAGTCATCCCAAAAATCTACCGGTGCATTCACCACCGGCTTGATAATGCCGGTACGAATGGTGAAATCGCCAAATCCTTCGTTTGCATGACGCTCATTTGCCCAGCGGCCAATCAGAGTATCAAGTTCACTGATAATTTCCGGAATCGTGATATTTTCTTTATAAAGACGTGGGATACGCACACCTTCACGATCCCCACCAATATGCAAATTGTAACGACCAATTGCTTTGCCCACCAAACCGATTTCCGCCAACATCGCGCGGCCACAACCATTTGGACAACCAGTAATACGTGTAACGATATAATCGTCAGCTACGTGATGTTTTTCCATCACTTTATCCAGTTCATCAATAAAGCTTGGAAGAATTCGCTCTGATTCTGCCATCGCCAATGGGCAAGTTGGGAAAGAAACGCAGGACATAGAGTTTTCACGTAATTTACTCACATCATCACGAATCAAACCGTAATCACGGGCAATTTGCTCAATTTGTGCTTTATCCTCTTGCGCTACATTTGCCACGATCAGATTTTGGTTGGCGGTGATACGAAAATCGCCCTTATGAATTTTGGCAATTTCCAACACACCACTCAGTAATTTTTTCTCATCGTTATCCACCAAACGGCCGCTTTCGATAAACAGGGTTAAGTGCCAGTTGTTATCAATACCTTTTACCCAACCGATACGATCGCCGCGTTCAGTAAATTTAAACGGTCGAATCGGTTCAAATGGAATGCCCATACGACGTTCTACTTCGGCTCGGAAATTATCTAATCCCATGTTTTGAATGGTATAACGACTACGTGCATTTTTACGATCGCTACGGTTACCAAAATCCCGTTGGGTTGTCACCACCGCTTCCGCTGCTTTTAAAGTGTATTCCAACGGCACATAACCCAGTTCAAGGGAAATATGCGGATAGGTTTTGGTGTTGCCATGCTCAAGGGATAAACCACCACCCGCCAAGACATTAAAGCCAGCTAAATTACCGTTATCGTCTGCAATCGCCACAAAATCCAAGTCATTCCCGTAACAATCCACGTCATTGAGTGGTGGAATCACCACGGCTGTTTTAAATTTGCGTGGCAAATAAGTTTTACCGAGAATCGGTTCTTCCTGTAAAAAATCATCACTACTTTGGACTTTCTTACCATCAATCCATACATCTAAATACCCTCGGGTACGCGGTAATAAATGCTCGGAAATTTTCTTCGCATATTCATATGCCTGTTGGTGTAATGCCGATTCAATTGGATTGGAAGTACATAACACGTTACGGTTCATATCAGAGGCCGTTGCAATGGAGTCTAATCCCAGACTATGCAATAAACGATGCATGGTTTGTAATTGGCTTTTCGGCACACCGTGATATTGGAAAGTTTGACGATTAGTCAAACGAATCGAACGATAATAGCTGTGTTCACGGGCGAATTTATCCAATTCAATCCATTGGAATGGTTTAATGATCCCACCTGGTAAACGGCAACGTAACAGCATAAATTTCAACGGTTCGAGTTTTTCCTCTGCGCGTTCGGCACGAATATCGCGATCGTCTTGTTCATACATACCGTGGAAACGGATTAATTGAAAATTATCCCCACGGAAACCACCGGTTAAGGAATCCTCTAAATCATCTAAAATGGTACCGCGTAAAAAGTTACTGTCGGTTTTTAAGCGTTCATTGTCAGAAAGCGGTTTTTCTTGCCATTCCAAGCCTTTTTGTTTGTTTTGCTCTGTCATTTTTTCACCCCACAAATCTAGTACACATCGCGTTGATAACGTTTTTCTTCACGCAGTTCATTTAAATAATCTTCTGCTTCATCCGGACTTAAATTACCTTCTTTAGCAATGACTTCGAGTAATGCTTGCTCCACATCCTTTGCCATTTTGGCTGCATCACCACATACATAAAAATAAGCCCCCTCTTGTAACCATTGCCACAGTGCCGCCGAATTTTCGCGGATCTTGTCCTGTACATAGATCTTCTTCTCTTGATCACGTGACCAAGCAAAATCGTATTTATGCAAGAAGCCATCTTTGGCAAATTGTTGCCATTCGGTTTGGTAAAGGAAATCACTGGCAAAATGCGGATTACCAAAAATCAACCAGTTTTTGCCACTCGCCTCATCGGCTACGCGTTGCTGCATAAAGGCACGAAATGGTGCCACGCCAGTACCGGAACCCACCATAATAATTGGCTTAGTCGTGTCATTTGGCAGACGGAAATTATCGTTATGTTCTACAAATACGCGTACAGCACCATCTTCTTCTACGCGATCCGCTAAAAAGCTTGAGGCTGCGCCGCTACGTGCTCGACCTTCATGTTCAAAACGTACCACGCCAACGGTTAAATGCACTTCTTCCCCTACCTCTGCAGGCGAAGATGAAATGGAATACAAACGAGGAGTTAAAGGACGCAATAATGAAACCAGTTGTTCAGCGGTTAATTTTGCAGGAAATTTATATAACACATCCACAATCGGTGTATGTTGAACCAATTCTTGCAATGCTTGATTATCCGCAACCAAATCATTTAACTGTTCGTTATGCGCCAAGGCTGCATAGCCTTTCACAAAAGCCGGCGTGTTTTGAGTAAGCTCTAAATACGATAAAAGTGCGGTCGAAATAGTTTGCGTTTTGCCCTCAATTGTTACTTCTGTAGTAGGATCAATCTGCGCGAGCGATAAAATTTCATCCACTAACTTAGGATCATTGTCAAACCATACACCGAGGGCATCCCCCGCTTGGTAATGAAGATCCGAACCTGCTAAATCAAATTCTAAATGGCGCACATCTTTATCCGACTGACGGCCGGTAATTTTCTGGTTAGTGATTAACGTTGCAGGAAATGGATTGGCTTTATTGTATTGACTTTCCTTGACTACTGGGGCGGTTGTAGCCGTAGCAATACTTTGTACAACCGGTGAAGCCTGCACAGCCTTTTCTTTTATGATAGCAACAATATCTCGGATCCATTGTTCCGCGGTTGCACTGTAATCTAAATCGGCATCCACTCGCTCAAATAAACGCGTCGCACCTAATTCGGCAAAACGCTGATCAAAATCCTTGCCTGCTTGACAGAAATTTGGATAAGAACTATCCCCTAACCCCAACACAGCAAATTGCAGTTCGGTGAGTTTTGGTGCTTTTTTGCCGTTTAATAACTTATGCAATACCACGCCTTCTTCTGGTGGCTCACCTTCACCTTGCGTAGAAGTCACTAAGAGCAGGTATTTTTCATCAGCAATTGTTTTCGCTTTGTAATCTTTTAAAGCGACACGTTTCACAGCAATACCGGCTTCAGTAAGCTCTGCGGCAACTTTATCCGCCACCGATTTAGCGTTGCCGGTTTGTGAGCCTGAAAGCACAGTAATTGAAAAAGGTTCTGCCGAAAGTGCGGTCAAATTTGCTGCCAAATGTTGCCCTGCGACCTGTTGTTCTACACCGGAAGCTTGCGACCATGCATAACCGGAAAGCCATGCCAATTGAAGAGGCGTTAGCGTTGGTAAGAGATTCAGTATTTCTGTTGGTAATGGATTGTTGTGTTGCATAAGTTTCCCCACAAGAAAATGAGTAATATCAGTAAATTCACATTAAGAAAGCGCGAGTTAGAGAATCATACCGGCTGCTACTGTGTTATAAGTTGCTTCATCAACTAAAATAAAGGCTCCACCAGCAATATTTTCTTCATAAGTTGTGGCAACAATCGGTTTCTGTAAACTTAAACGCACTCTAGCAATATCATTCATCTTTAAGGCTGTAGCACCACTTTCTTGTTCGAGTGTATGAACGTTTAACACGCGTTCAATTTCACTGATTTTGGCAAATACGGTTTGCGTACCATGTTTAAGTAAATATTTACGGGCGGTATTTAGTGGGCGTTCATCAAACCAACAAATTGTGGCTTCAAGTTGCTTTTGTGGTGTAAGTGGTGAACTTTCATCTACAAATAAATCACCACGGGAAATATCAATATCGCGATCTAAACGTAAGGTAATCACTTCCCCAGCTACCGCCTGTGTCACCTCACCTTTTGGCGTAATAATCTCGGTCACTTTAGCTGTTAATCCATTTGGTTCAATTCGAATAGCCTGTCCCAGTTGCACGGAACCGCGCTCAATTCGCCCTTGATAACCACGGAAATCATCGGCTTTATCTGCATCCTGACGCACCACTAATTGCACTGGAAAATAGAAATCAGCATTGGAATGACTCACCTCATCCACACTTGGTAAATTTTCTAAAATTGTGAGTAAAGGTTCGCCTTGATACCAAGGGGTACTTTCACTTGCATATACCAGGTTATCGCCAAGCAGTGCAGATACCGGTACAAAATGTACATCTTTTAAACCGAGTTGTGCCGCCAATTGACGATACGCCTCAACAATGACATTGAATTTTTCTTCGCTGTAATCCAATAAATCCATTTTGTTTACTGCCACTAAAATGTGCGGGCAATTTAATTGACGTAAAATTGCTGAATGACGTTTAGTTTGTGGTAAGAGTTGTAACGGTTTCTCATCAAAATTCAGCTGAGAGGCATCAATTAAGACGATTGCAGCAGAGGCAGTACTTGCCCCGGTCACCATGTTACGCGTGTATTGTTCATGTCCTGGGGTATCGGCAATGATGAATTTACGTTTTGCCGTAGAGAAATAACGATACGCTACATCAATGGTAATACCCTGTTCACGCTCTGCTTCCAAACCATCCGTCAAAATAGAAAAATCAATGGCTTCTTTATTACCTTTCTCTTTTCCTGCGTTAAGGGTTTTGATTTGGTCGGTCAATAAAGCTTTGCTATCGTAAAGTAAACGGCCGATTAAGGTACTTTTCCCGTCATCGACACTGCCGGCAGTAATAAAACGAAGTGGGGTTGAATGTTGTGTCATATTTCTTCCTTATATTCTATTAATTATTCTTTTGTATTTCGTCATCTTCGAATAATGGCCCCATATAAATCGCCTGAGCGACTTTCAATTTTTAGAAAAATTTGTACTGTTCGAGCGTAGCGAGTTTACAAATTTTTCGTTAAGAAAATTGAAACAAAGTGAAGAGGAGCGATTTAATTGGGGTGTGTTCTTTGCTACTTTCTTGCACAAGCAAGAAAGTAGAAATACTAAAAATATCCCTCTTTTTTCCGTTTCTCCATGGCTGCTTCACTGGCTTGGTCGTCTAAACGGGTAGCACTGCGTTCGGAAATGTCGGCAATCGCGGTTTCTTCAATAATTTCTAAGGGTGTTGATGCGGTGCTAGCTACCGGACAGGTACAACTAATATCGCCTACTGTGCGGAAACGAACATCTAATACTTCGCTGACATCATTTGGCAATTTAGGTGTTAATGGCGTCACTGGCACTAATAATCCTTTTCGACGTACAACTTCGCGTTTATGACTGTAATAAATAGGAGGCAACTCCAAATTCTCACGGGCGATATATTGCCAAATGTCTAATTCCGTCCAGTTAGAAATTGGAAACACCCGCATGTTTTCGCCTTTATGCAATTTAGCATTGTACAGAGACCATAATTCTGGACGTTGTGCCTTAGGATCCCATTGACCAAACTCATCACGGAACGAGAAAATTCGTTCTTTTGCACGGGCTTTTTCCTCATCACGGCGTGCACCGCCCATCAAGGCATCAAATCCATTCTCGGCAATGGTTTCTAATAAAGTGACTGCCTGTGCCGCATTACGCGAATCGGTTTCTTTGCGCAATACCACCGTGCCTTTGGCAATGGAATCTTCCACATGTCCAACGACTAAGCGCGCGTTAAGTTTTGCCACTTGTTCATCACGAAATTGGATCACTTCCGGATAGTTATGACCGGTATCAATATGCACCAATGGAAACGGTAAATGTACCGGACGATCGCCTAACTGAAATGCTTTACGGGCTAATGCCAGCAATACCACAGAATCCTTTCCTCCGGAAAAGAGCAACGCCGGATTTTCACATTCCGCGACGACTTCACGGATAATATGAATCGACTCTGCTTCGAGCCAGTCTAGATGTTGGTTGTTGAGTTCGGTTTTTGTCATGTTTTTCTTCCTATATTTTTCTACTTATGTAATCCACATTCCTTACTATCTTTACTCTCCCACCACCAGCGGCCGGCGCGAATATCTTCGCCCTGTTTAACTTGGCGGGTACAAGGATCGCAGCCAATGCTTGGAAAACCTTGATGATAAAGAGTGTTATAAGGCACATTGTTCGCTAAGATATAAGCCCACACATCTGTTTCTGACCAATCAAAAATAGGGTTGTATTTATTAATGCCACGCGCCTTATCCTGCTCGGCAAACGGTAGCTCAGTACGAGTGGCCGATTGTTCTCGACGTTGTCCGGTCAACCACGCATCAGCCCCGTGCAATGCACGATTTAAAGGTTCAATTTTACGGATATGGCAACATTCCCGGCGCAATTCGATGCTTTCATAAAAAGCGAACTTGCCATTTTCTGCCACATAACGAGCTGCATCAGAGGTAATTGGATGAAAACGTGTAATGTGCAAATGTGGATAGGTTTTCGCTAAGTTATCCAATAAATCCAAAGTTTCTTGATGCAGAAGGCCTGTATCTAAGGTAAACACCCCTATATTTAACTGCTCACGGGCAATCACATCAGTAATTACCATATCTTCCACAGCTAAACTGCTAGCAAAGCGCGCATCACTATGACGCTCAGCTATTTGATGTAAACGTTGTTGTAACTCTCGAGTTTTCTCAACTAAACGAGTTTCAACATCAAGGTTCACTAAGGGAATTTTCCAAAAAGTCGGCTTAAATAAACTCATCTCCCACTCCTTATGCCACTTGCCCAAGCGCTAAGCTATCCAGGGTAAAATGTGGTTGTTTTTGATGGTACTTATCCTCACCAAACCAAGCCAATTGTTCATGTAAGGCCACCACTTCGCCTACCACGATCAAGGCCGGTGTTTCAGCCTTTTCTGCCAACTCGGCAAGATTGGCAAGTGTACCGATCAGCGTTTTCTGGGTTGGTTGAGTGCCTTGGCTAATAATGGCTATCGGTGTATTTGCCGCACGACCATTTTGTTGTAAATGTTCAGCAATGATTTGAGCCTTTAGGGTTCCCATATAAATGACTAAGGTTTGATTACTTCTTGCTAAGGTCTGCCATTCAATATCAGAGGCATCGGCTTTACGATGACCGGTCACAAAAATTGCACTTTGTGCATAATCTCGGTGGGTTAATGGAATGCCTGCATAGGCTGTTGCGCCAATACCGGCTGTAATACCGGGTACCACAGAAAATGGAATTTGATGTTGAGCTAACACTTCTAATTCTTCGCCACCGCGTCCAAAAACAAAAGGATCGCCACCTTTTAAGCGAACAACCCGTTTGCCTTGTTGGGCAAGGGTTAATAACAATTGGTTGGTTTCCTCTTGTGCGACAGAACGACCATTGGCACGTTTCCCCACAAAAATACGTTCTGCATCACGGCGAATTAAAGAAAGTATCTCATCTGAAACCAGAGCATCGTAAAGCACCACATCGGCTTGTTGAATTTCCTGTAAACCATTAAGCGTTAGTAACCCAGCATCTCCGGGACCGGCTCCAACTAAAGAGACAAAGCCACCTTGATAGTTACTTTCTAGCTGTTCAGCTAATTCTTGTTCAGCTTGCGCTTCCTGTTGATTTTTTATGAGATTGGCAAAACGTCCACTAAACATTTTTTCCCAAAAACGGCGTCGTTCAGTAACCGATGTCAATTTTGCTTTCACCTGATCACGCCATTTACCGGAAATTTCTGCAATTTTGCCCAAATGTTGCGGTAATAAGGCTTCTAATTTTTCTCGTAATAAACGAGCCAAAACCGGTGCTTTACCACCACTGGATATGGCTATTTGGATCGGATTACGATCAATAATGGAAGGAAAAATAAAACTGCAGTGAGGCTGATCATCCACCACATTGACCAACTTATGTTGGCTCTCAGCTAAATGAAAAATACGATGATTTAGCGCCTCGTCGTTAGTCGCTGCAATGACTAACATCACCTGTCTTATTTGTTCTGCGTTGAATTCTTTGGCAATCCATAACACTTTATTTTGCTGTTCAAGCCCCATTAACTCAGTATTTAATTGACGAGCCACGATGCGGACTTGCGCATTCGCTTTGAGCAACAACCCGACCTTACGAGCAGCCACTGAACCACCACCAACAACAAGTACCGGGCGACCGGTTAAATCAGCAAAAAGTGGGAAATAATTCATGGGTATCACTCCTATTTATTCACTTTATCAGCACGTTGAGCACTGATATATAGACGATCAAATAAACCGTTATCGACAAAATGTTTGGTATTAATCTCATCCCACGAACCAAAACGTTGGTTCACATCAAATTGATTCACTTCTGGAAAAAGTGCGGTCGTTTTAGCAATAATTTTTTTATCTGTCGGCCGAAAATAATTTTTTGCGGCAAGTTCCTGTGCAGGGAGTGACCATAAATAGCTTAAATAATCACGGGATAGCTGATGCAAACCATCTGCCTGGGTATTTTTATTCACTTCCGCTACATAAATTGGTGTGTATGCGGTAATGCTGGGATATACCACTTCAAAACTATTTTCACCTAACGTTTTAGCCGCAAGTGCGGCTTCATTTTCCGGAGCAATCAATACATCACCGATATTCCGTTGGGTGAAGGAAATACTGGCACTACGCGCCCCAGCCTCTAAAACGGGTACATTTTTAAGTAAACGCCGCATAAAATCCTGTGGTTGCTGACTATGTTGTTCGGCATAAGCTAAAGCAGATAAATAAGCAAAGCGCCCGTTCGCGGAGGTTTTAGGATTAGCAAACACCACTTTCACATCATCCCGTACCAAATCTGACCAATCTTGGATATGTTTGGGATTGCCCTTTTTGACTAAAAGTACCATCACCGAACCAAAAGGAACGGCACCATTCGGTAATACCTGCTGCCAATCAGCATTTACTAAACCTTTTTTAACTAAAGCTTCGATATCATTACTTTGTGTCAGCGTCACCACATCTGCCGGCAAGCCATTTAACACGCCTAACACCTGTTTACTGGCACCGCCATGCGATTGTGAAATCATCACGTTTGAGGGGAATTCGCGTTGAAACGCAACGTTATATTCCTTATAGAAATCACGAATCACGTCATAGGACACATTCAGTAATACTGTTTTTTGTTCCGTGCCGGTATGCCATAAACAAGCTACCAAACCAAAAGAAAGCACTGAAAATAAAGCGATTTTTTTCATTTTTACTCTCCTCCGTCATTACCCTCAATTTCGTGTGGCTAAATTTATATCGCAAAATGTTAAGTACAAAAAATAACGAAAAAGCATTTTATAGAACAAAATGAAATAAAAATGAAAAAGCAAAACGTTTCCTTATTTCACTTTGGAATATTAAATAAATTTCTGTTCTTTGCCATTATGGAAAAGAGCGGTTATTTTTTTGAACATTCGAAACGCTTACAAAGCTTAGGTATTTATCCGTTGTAAAAAGGTGGGGCAATGAAAACCGTATTACCAGGATTTAAACGAAGTATGTTGATTACATTAGCCTGGCTCGGCTCAATGGTATTGTTGCCATTAACATTACTTGTGCTCACTGCCTGGAAATTAAAATGGGCTGATATCGTTCAAATCATCACGAGTGAACGAGTGATCTCTTCCTTAACGCTGTCTTTTGAAATGGCGGCAATCGCGACGTTAATTAATATCGTTTTTGGTTTTTTATTGGCATGGGTTTTAGTGCGTTACGACTTTCCAGGTAAGAGTCTCGTCAATGCTTTAGTAGATTTACCTTTTGCTTTACCTACAGCTGTTGCAGGTATCGCACTTGCTTCGCTTTATGCACCGACTGGACTGATTGGACAATGGTTAAACCATTTCGGTATTCAACTCGCTTATACCCCAAGTGGTATTGCGATTGCGTTAATTTTTGTCAGCTTGCCTTTTACTGTTCGAGCGATTCAACCCGTATTAGCGAATCTCGATCCTAGCTATGAAGAAGCTGCTCAAATTTTAGGTGCATCTAGATTAACGACTTTGCGAAAAGTCATCATTCCTGCAGTGTTACCTGCATTAATCGGTGGTGCTGGTATGGGATTTGCTCGCTCTCTCGGTGAATACGGTTCAGTCATTTTTATTGCGGGTAATGTACCACTCGTATCCGAAATTGCACCGTTGATTATTATGTCAAAACTTGATTTGTATGACGTACAGGGCGCATCAGTTGTTGCATTATTGATGCTCACAATTTCATTTCTATTAATTTTATTCATTAACTTAGCGCAATGGTCTGTATCCAAACGCATTAGCCC
>NZ_CALJRX010000226.1 GCF_937976265.1 uncultured Haemophilus sp. | reverse complement strand
TCGGGTTAATTTTTTCATTTTACTTTTTAGTTAATTCATCAAGTTTTGGTTTGATTTCGGTAAGCCACGTTTCGCGATCCATATAGCCAGAATGACGATAGCGGATCATGCCGTGCTCATCGACAACATAGGTTTCTGGTGCGCCATCTACGCCTAATTGCATCGCAAATTCACCACGGCTATCGTCAATAGTGAGTATAAATGGATTGCCCATGCGCTCTAGCATCGCAATGCCATTTTGAGGTTTGTCACGATAGTTGATTCCCACAATGGGCACTTCTTTTGAAATTTCCATCAAAAGAGGGTGTTCTTGTTGGCAATAGCCACACCAACTGCCCCATACGTTAAGCAAGAAAGGTTTCTTTGGAAAATCTCTCGGGCTGACAATTTGACTCGGTTCAAGTAGATTTGCTTGATAGAATTCCGGCACCGGCTTATCAATGAGTGCTGAGGCAATTTGTTTTGGATCTTTGTGTAAGCCAACAAAAAGCAGTAAGCAAATACTCAATAACAAAATCAGCGGTAAAAACAAAATAAACTTTTTATTCATCACGTTTTCTCTTCAAATTGATGGCTGAACATAATGCGCCAAGTGCCATTAAAATGCCCCCGAGCCATAACCAGCGAATAAGCGGTTTGTAATGTAAGCGGAATGTGAACTCGCCTTTGCCTAAGTTATCACCCATCACAATATATAAATCGCCCCAAAAACCAGCATCTAAGCCCACTTCACTCATGGTCATGGTGCGAACATCATAATAACGGCGTTCCGGTACAATTTCAGCGTAAGGTTTGCCTTGTTCTGACACGCTAAAGAAAGCGACTTCGGCGGTAAAGTTTGGTCCAATTTCATTGGAAAAACGATCGTAGTGGAATTCAAATTGACCTAATTGTTGGCTTTGTTGTGGCGCAAGTCTAACACCTAACTCACTGCCAAAGTAACTACTCATCACAGCGCCCATTGTGGCAATCGCCACGCCACAGTGTGCGAGAATCATCCCGAAATAGGCAAGTCTTACTTTTGCCCAATTTTGCCATAAGGTAACGAATAATACCCAAATAGCAAGGGTGAGTAATACATAAGCGAAGAAATGGAAACGTAACGCACTGTCATTTTGCAGTGCGTTCCAAATCATGCCATAAGCTATCACTGCAGCAGGAAGAAGTAATAACAAGCGTTTGAAAAAGCGTTTTTTATCGGCTTTAAACCAGCTTAAGCAAAGTGTCGCCGCCATGGCAAAAAGCACTAAAGTGAGCAATGGTAAGAAAATGCTATTAAAGTAAGGCGCGCCCACGGAAATACTTCCCCAACTCATGGCTTGGAAAAGCATCGGATAGAAAGTGCCTAAGAAGGTACTGACGGTGGCGACGGTCAATACGATGTTTAAGCCTAAAATTGCCCCTGTTTTAGAAATGAGCGGGAATTTGACCGCACTTTCGTTGGTATTTGTGCGTAGGGCAAATAAGCTCAGTGAACCAACAGTGAGTAAGAAGAAAATGAGTAATAACACATAACCGCGAGAACTATCCAAGGCAAAAGCGTGAACGGAGGTTAAAGCGCCCGAACGGACGATAAATGTACCTAATACACTGAATGCAAAAGCGAGTAGGGAAAAGAGTGTTGTCCAATAGCTAAACATGCCTTGTTTTTCAGTCACCATCAAGCTGTGTAAAAGCGCAAGGCCCAATAACCACGGCATAAGAGAGGCGTTTTCTACTGGGTCCCAGAACCACCAGCCGCCCCAGCCTAATTCATAATATGCCCACCATGCACCGAGCACGATCCCTAACGTTAAGAATAACCAAGAAACGAGCACCCAGGCTCGCATCGCACGCGCGATTGCTTGTGCAGAACGATTAAAGATCAAGGCTGAAATTGACATAGCAAAGTTAACGGCAAAGCCCACATAACCCACATATAACAGTGGTGGATGGAAAATTAAGCCAATATCTTGCAGCATTGGATTGAGATCTCGCCCTTCCGCAGGGGCAGGAAAAGCACGTCCAAATGGGTTGGAGTAGAACAAAATAAAAATAGCAAATCCAAGACAAATTAAGCCGAGTAAAGACAGAGTTTGAGCAGAAAAAGTGCGGTCATTTTTGCGAGAGAAAAAGGCAAAAGCGACTAACCAAAGACTTAATGTGAAAAGCCAAAATAAAATGGAGCCTTCATGTCCACCCCAGGTGGCGGCAACTTTGAAAAATGTTGGTAGTTGAGAATTGGAGTGCGCTGCCACATATTCCAAAGTGAAGTCATCTGTTGCAAAAGAGTAGGCAAGAATACCGATTGAAATGCTCGTAAAAATACCGAAGCAATAACTTAATCCCCAAGCTGTGTTGGTGAGAGAGGGTTTATTTCGCCAAATACCAATTTGCGGCACGATAGAAAGTAAGAGTGCTGCGGTAGTAGCGAAGAGTAGTGATAGAAATCCGAATTCGGGGAGCATAGTATTCTTCAGTATTAAAGGTTGTATTTGATAAAATAAGGTTGATTTTAAGCATGAAAAACATACGTAAAATTAACCGCACTTTAGTCTTCTAAATAAACAAAAGGCGTATTGTATACGCCTTTTGATTAAATAAGAAGTTTATCCTTACGCAACGGTAAGTTGTCCTGCATACAAGATGAAGTAACGTAAGCACAATACACCGATAAGGTCACAGATTGAAACGATAATAATAAAGTTTCGATTGTATTTTAATTCCGCTTTGGCTGCCAAGTTGGCAAACAATGGAATGATGATACCGATAAGCATGACCCCGATCCAGAATACCGAGCCCCAGAAACCGGAGAGCGCATTCTCAAGAGCTACTACTTTTTGTCCGCCACCGAAATATAATCCGACGAAGAAGCAGATGATCAGACCTAGCTCAGTTACCATAATTGGCACTTCAAATTTATGAATGAAGTGAGATTCATGGCTATCACCTTTTAATTTACCTGCGATAAGGATAAATAAGAAGGTTGCAGCGATACCTGAAGAGGTACCTGAAGCCAAGAATAACGCTGGTAGAACAGGGTTATTTAACATTGGGTAACTGATCAATGCTGAAAGTAAGAAACCGGTATAAGCCCCTAGCACAGCAGCTAAGATGAAGAGAATAACCTCTACAGGACCAGTTAAACGTTCTAATACATTGATAATTTTACCGACGAAACCAAGTTTTGGCATAAAACGTTGAATGAACGCCATGATATCTTCTTTGAAGATAACCGCACACCAACATACCAAGAACAGCATATAAACTTGGAATAACATTACCCCCATAGACATTACGGAGTTGAATTGATAGTTAAACATCAATTTCCAGAATGTCCAAGGACGTGCCAAGTGGAAAATTAACAGGGTTAAACCGATTAATGTTGGCACAGAACCTAAAAAGGCTGCTGCTCGGATAATCCAGTTTTTGCTAGGATTTTCTAACTTATGACTACGTTTATAAGCAATCGCTAATTGTACCGCACCGGAAGAAATACCAAGTAAGAACAAATAGATAGCGATTGTTGAATCCCACACCAAATTAGGTGTGTGAAACGGAACAGGATAATCTAATGTCATCTTCTTGGCTCCCCACGTTGGAATGGAATATGGTAAAGATTTGGTTGAGTACCTAATTCCACTTTAGTACGATAGACCAGATTTTCTTTCACTTTGCGGGAAACTGCACTGCTTGGATCATTCATATCGCCAAAGGTTAATGCTTTGGTTGGACAAGCTTCTACACAAGCAGGTTGTTTGCCAGCTGCTAAGTTTGTATCGCGACAGAAGTTACATTTATCCGCAGTACGGTGTACTGGGTGAATGAAACGTACGCGGTAAGGACAAACTGCAACACAGTATTGGCAACCTACACAAAGATCTTTATGCACATCAACGATACCTGTTTCAGGATCAATAAATGATGCACCGGTTGGACAAACAGCCACACAAGGGGCGTTTGTACAATGTTGGCAAGATTGACGGAAAAACTCGTATTCTTGATTTGGGAATTCACCGTAAGGTCCACTACGGAGAATTTCCAAACGTGAAACGCCTTCAGGAACGTGGTTTGTTTCACGACAAGCATCCATACAAGCGGTACAGCCGATACAAGCTGTTTCGTCGTGTACCATTGCATAGCGTTTCGGTTTATCCGCCTTTTCCTCTTTCGCTAAAGAGGTAACTGATGTCCCCGTCATAAGGATTAATGCCCCCATGCCGGAAACAAAGTTTCGGCGTGAACAAGCTGTCATTATTTATCCTTTTGTTCGGTTGATTGCGTTTGTGATTGTGCGTCTTTTGCCGCTTTGCGTTTTTGTTGTTCGCCGTGGCAATCTACACAAAGTCTCACACGATTTTTCGGTTGAATACCTTTCATCGCATCATTTTTCGGGTGTAATGTGTGGCAGCTTGCACAAGGCAATTTCATTGCGTGAACATCGTGCGCCCAAAATTTTTCACGAAGTTTTGCCGGTTGGTGACAAGCAAAACAAACTTGGTTTTGTTCTTGCGCGGTATACATCGGTTTTTCATCACCAAAGATATCGCCATCAAAACGCATCACATCTTTTGCTCCACGACGGTGATCTTCCGAAATATTACCGTGACAGTCTACACAGTTAATCGGTTTACCTGTGTTAGGGTTTTTGTGATTTAAGTGTGCGCCGTGGAATTTACCAAAGTGTAATTCACCACCAGATTGATCTAAAGTTTGGTTTTTATCAACTCGGTCAAATTTGTGACATTTCGCACAATATTGGTTTGGATCACGTTGGTTATCCAATTGTGGCTCATAAGTGAGTTGAGAGGCAGGTGTTTTTGCCATCTCTTCCGCACTAGCAGCCATTGGCAGTGCCGCAAGCATTGCAAGCAATGCAAGGGATTTTGCCGATTTGCTGATTAAAGAAGTTAAATTCATTCTGATTACCTCAAATATAGGGTTAAAAATGACCGCACTTCGACACTTCAGTTACAAAGTGCGGTTCTTTTTTTATTGTTTTGTTGCGGTATCTTCAGCTAATTTGCCATTGGCTTTCGCTTCTTTGATCCATTGAGGTACAACAGTTTCTAAGAATTCTTTTTTCGCTTGACGTTCTTTCTCGATATCGATACCCATTACTTTCCATGCTTTATCAGCTGTAGAAATATCTGGTACTTCAACTGGAGTTTTCACGCCGTGTTTAGTTAAGATTGCTGCAAGTTTAGCGCGTGCATCTGCTGCTTTGTCTAAACCAGAACCTAATACGCGAAGCATTACATCAGGTGCGTGCATGTGACCACCGTGGCTTGCTGCGGTGTAGTCCCAACGCCATTGAGCGTGACGGATATCCATTAAAGCAGGTTCCATTTCTTCTTTAGTTGCACCTGCATCCCATGCCGCTTTCGCTTCAAAGTGAGCACGAACAACTTGATCTTCTAAACGACCCATTACATCTTTCACTTCTTTTTTACGTGAAGCGACGATGTCTTGAAGTTTTTCTTTGCTTTGATCGTGACAGTTTGCACAAGTGCTATTAAATGCATCGAATGGGTTTTGGATTTGGTGGTCAGTGTAAACTTTACCATCTGCACCTTGAACTTTAGGCATGTGACAGTCGATACAAGTTACACCGTTTTTACCGTGCATACCTAAAGACCAAATTTCAAAGTCAGGGTGTTGCGCTTTTAACATTGGTGCTTTAGAAAGAGAGTGAGTCCAGTCACTGAAACCGATGTCATCGTAGTATTTTTCGATGTCATCAACAGTTTGACCGTTGTTCCACGGGAAGGTTACTTGTTTTAAGTCGCCCGCGAAGTAGTATTCAACGTGACAGTTAGCACAGATTTCAGCACGTTTTTCAGTGCGATCTGCTGTGTTAAAGCTTAAGTTAGGTTGTTCTTTACCTTCAGCTTTTGCTTTTGCTTGAAGTGCATTATTTAAGTGATCCAATGCACGAAGAACGTGTGGACGAGCAATACGTAATGCAGGTTTGCCTTCAGCAAAGTCTTTTGATGTCGTATCGTGACAGTCGGCACAACCGATAGAGTTAACGACTTCGGCACCGCCTCTCGCCCATTTACCACTAAAGTACCCATCTTCGCCCCATTCTGCGATTAAACGTGGAACATCGGGACCTTTACATGTCCAGCACGCCATTGGTTGAGGACCATCATTAGCGGTTTTTGGCGCACCGGTACGTAAAATATCGCGTACGTCTTTGATCGCATAAATGTGACCACGAGGTGCGTTATATTCTTTCGCGAAAGCATAACCTCCCCATAACACGATTTGACGTGGATTTTTCTCATTGGCATAGATGATTTTGTCGCCTTTTTCAGTCGCTTTCCACGAATTGAATTGGCTAG
>NZ_CALJRX010000225.1 GCF_937976265.1 uncultured Haemophilus sp. | reverse complement strand
TTGACCGCACTTTGGACGCAATTTTCACTCGCTACTGAACGCCAAATGGCGTGTTGGGTCGTTGGTGTAAGTGATGGCGATACCTTAACTTGCCTCTTACCTACTAAAAAACAATTCAAAGTACGATTACAAGAAATTGATGCGCCAGAAAAAGGCCAACCATTTGGAAAGAAAGCCAAACAATATCTTTCACAACTGGTTTTCAAACAAAATGTGACGTTGTCTGTTTCGGGTTATGATCGCTACCAACGTATTTTGGCAACGGTTTATCTACAAGAACAAAATATCAACTTAGAAATGGTGAAAAACGGCATGGCGTGGGTTTATCCGCAATATGCTAAAAATCCAATCTACTTCCAGGCACAAAATTTTGCCCAACAACAAAAAATCGGATTATGGCGAGATCCCAACCCTGTTGCCCCTTATGAATGGCGTAAACAGAAAAAAACACTCAAACACGGAGATAACCATGGCTTTTGATTATCAATCATTTAAAAATGAATTCCCTTATTTTACATCGCCAAATGCCGTGGTTTATTTGGATAATGCAGCGACAGCATTAAAACCTCAAGCATTAATCGATGCAACAAATGCATTTTATCAATCGGCCGGATCCGTACACCGTAGCCAATATGAAGCAGCACAAACAGCACAATACGAAAATGCTCGTCACTTAGTTAAAACCTTAATTAATGCGGAAGATGAAAAAGCCGTAATTTGGACTTCTGGGACGACTCATAGCATTAATCTAGTTGCCAACGGTTTACTCCCCTCTTTGCATACAGATGACGAGATTTTAATTAGCCAAGCGGACCATCATGCTAATTTTGTTACTTGGCATGAAACAGCGAAAAAATGCGGGGTGAAAATTCAAGTGCTGCCTATTTTGGATAATTGGCTAATTGATGAAAATGCCTTGATTGCAGCATTGAATGAGAAAACCAAATTAGTAGCACTCAATTTTGTTTCCAACGTAACGGGAACGGAACAACATATCCAACATTTAATTCGACTAATCCGCCAACATAGCAATGCGCTCGTTTTAGTGGATGCTGCTCAAGCTATTAGCCATATACAGATTGATTTACAGGCATTAGATGCAGATTTTATTGCCTTTTCTGCACACAAAATTTATGGGCCAAACGGCATTGGTGTATTAAGCGGAAAATTAAGCTCGCTTTCCCTGCTACAACCACTTTTTTACGGTGGAAAAATGATTGAGCGCGTATCCCATGAATGCATTACCTTTGCCGATTTGCCTTATCGATTAGAGGCCGGCACACCGAATATTGCTGGCGTGATTGGTTTTGGTGCGGTGCTAGATTGGCTCAAAAAATGGGATTTCCAAGCAGCCGAGGCGCATGCAGTAACTCTTGCAGAGCAAAGTAAAGTGCGGTTAAAAAACTATCCGAATTGTCGTTTATTCAATTCACCGCAACCAAGTTCTGTAGTATGTTTTGTTTTTGATGGGATTGCGGCATCCGATCTTGCTACGCTCCTGAGCGAACAAAAAATTGCCTTGCGTGTTGGCGAACATTGCGCCCAACCTTACCTAGCCCGCCTTGGCGAGCGCACCACATTACGACTTTCTTTTGCACCTTACAATAGCCCGCAAGATGTGGATGCTTTTTTTGCGGCATTAGATAAATCCTTAGAGTTATTAGCATGCTAGAAAACATTAAACAGGCAAAAAATTGGGAAGATCGTTACCGTTTCATTATTCAAGCCGGTAAACATCTTTCTCAACCTTCTCCAGATGAATTGGCTCAAATGCAATCGATTCAAGGCTGCGAAGCAGGGCTTTGGTTTATGACCATTCCACAAAATGACGGCACGTTTCAATTTCAAGCTTACAGCGAAGCGCGCATTATGAATGGTTTGTTATGGTTGTTGTTGCAAAATATCAATGGCCAAACCAGCAACCAATTACAACAATTTAATATTCGTCAATTTTTTGATGAGCTGGGTATTGCTTCTCGCTTAAGCGAAACCCGCTTAAACGGTTTAAAACAAATCGAAGAAATCTTGCACAATCTGTAATTATGTATCTGATCGAACCCTTTTTTAAATTAACCGCCTTAGAAAACGATATCGGCCAACAAAGCCGTTTGCTCAATGCAATCATCGACCAATGGCGTTATAACGGACAAATTATCGGCCGTGAAATCCCGCTTTATTTAACGGAAGAAGACGGCGAACAAGGTTTTGCGATGCGCGTCATTTGCCCTGAGCAAGATAGCCTTTTACCCGAGAATAATAACCAAACCGTTAATCAAGCGATGGAAAATGCTCAAAAGTGCGGTCTAAATTTTCAAGGTTTTCAAATTATTGCCGATGATTTAAATGCAGACAGCACCGCTGAATCTAGCCGACCAGCATGGCAAATGCTCTATACTACACATTTGCAATCTTGCTCGCCATTGCATAGCGGAGATGATTTTTCTCCAATTCCGCTCTATAAACAGCTAAAAAATCAACCGCACTTAAGCCAAGATTTGATTAAATGGCAGGAAAATTGGCAGGCTTGCGATCAGCTGCAAATGAATGGTTCGGTTTTAGAAAAAGAATCGTTAAGCGAAATCGCCGAGGTTAATAGCACGCTTACTAAACATGGACGCTACCTTGCTACTGAAATTGAAAAAGAAAGCGGCATACCGACCTATTATTATTTATACCGTGTCGGAGGCCATTCTTTAGAATCGGAACAGCAACGCTGTTGCCCGCAATGTGGTGGAGATTGGGCATTAAACGCGCCGCTATTTGATGTGATTTACTTTAAATGCGACCAATGTCGATTAGTCTCGAATGTGTCGTGGAACTTTTTATAACGCTTTCGTCATTTAGGAAAAAAAATGAACTATCAAGATAAAAGTCTTCAATCTTTAAAACTCGGTCAAGCTACAGAATATGCGGCAAATTATGACCGCACTTTGTTACAACCCGTGCCTCGTAAACTCAATCGTGATGGCTTAGGCATTACCGAACAACAGCCTTTTACCCAAGGCGCTGATATTTGGACGGCCTATGAAATTTCTTGGTTAAATCCAAAAGGTTTGCCGCAAGTCGCCATTGCTGATGTAGAAATTGATTATCGCAGTGAAAATTTAATTGAATCGAAAAGCTTTAAACTCTACTTAAACAGCTTTAACCAAAGTAAATTTGCTGATTTTGCTAGCGTAGAACGCACTATGCGAGAAGATCTAAGTGCTTGTGCCCAAGGCGAGGTCAAGGTACGTTTACATCCATTATCCCACTATCAAGAGCAAAGTATTGATACTTTAACTGGCGATTGCATTGATGATCAGGATATCGAAATCCACAGCTACGAATTTAATGCGGATATTTTGCAAAATTGTACGTCCGATAACGTGGTGGAAGAAACCTTAGTAAGCCATTTATTGAAATCTAACTGTCTTATCACCAGTCAGCCCGATTGGGGAACTGTACAAATTCATTATGTGGGCAAACAAATCGATCGCGAAAAACTTCTCCGCTACATTGTGTCTTTCCGTCAACATAATGAGTTTCACGAGCAGTGTGTGGAACGTATTTTCTGTGATTTGATGCATTACGCCAAACCAGAAAAACTCACCGTCTATGCGCGTTATACGCGCCGTGGTGGATTGGATATTAATCCATTCCGTTCTAACTTTGAGGAAATTCCGCAAAATTTACGCTTGGCAAGACAATAAATCACAAAACAAAAGTGCGGTGAAAATCAACCGCACTTTGGGCTTTATACGTGGCGTAAATCGTGAGCTTGTTGTAATAACTGACGGCTCTCTTGCAAGAATTGATCGGAATATTCTCCAAACCATTCTCTCACCTGATGGAAAGCATCAATAAACCCTTGGCGATCGCCTTTTTCAAAAAATTGTAATGCTTCTTCATACGTTTGTTTCAAGCTTTCAATCACGTCTAAATTTTCTGGCTTATCCATAATAATATCGGCATAAAGTGCCGCATCTTGGGCAAATAGACGACCAATCATGGCTAATTCCAAACGATAAATCGGGGAAGATAATGCCAATAAATTGCTTAAATTGACAGGTTGTTTGGAAAGATGCAGACCATTCGCGAAGGTGGAAAAGTGACGTAATGCTTGAATGTACGTCATATTGTGATCATGCTCCGCCGCATCAATTTGGTAAATTTTTGCCCCCCAGATTTGAATTTGCTCTAACAACCATTCATAACGCTCACTAAAGCGCCCATCACAACGCACAACCACTTGTTTTGCCATGCTCGCAATATCGGGACCAAACATTGGATGCAGCCCAACCACTGCCCCTTTATGCACATCTAACATTTTAGCTAAAGGCGCTCGTTTCACGGAGGTGAGATCCGCCAGTAGCATATTTTCCGTTAAATAGGGTTTTAAACGTTCTATTGTTTCTAATGTGTGATCAATCGGCACTGAGACAATAACAACATCCGCATTCGTTAAAATGCGTTCTGCCACATCCCAATCATCTCGGTCTAAAATAGAAATAGGATAACCAGAAACACGTAAATAGCGGGCAAATAATTGCCCCATTTTTCCGTAACCGCCGACAATAACAATTTTGTTAATGGCTGGATTCAGGGTTTTAAAACCAAATTGATTTTCATTGGAGTAAGATTCACGCATGAAACGACGTAGCACATCTTCAATGAGTTGTGGAGAGATTCCTGCTTTAGCCGCTTCTTCTCGGCGTGCTTGTAACATGGCTAATTCACGATCTGGTGCATAAATCGGTAAACCTTTTTCGTGCTTTACTTCGCCTACTTGGGTCACCAGTTCGAGGCGTTTAGCAAAAAGTTGAATCAGTTCGCGATCGAGTGCATCAATTTCCTGACGTAAATGGTTAAGGGCATCCATAATTCACCTGTAATATCTTATTTACATAGATTGCAATTAAAAGGTTACAGGTGAGATTACTGGAATTAAAACAGAAAGGCAAATAGTTAGAGAGATTGCGTAATCAAACGTTGTGGACGAATCACATTGTTATCATCGACAAGTGCTACGCCTAAAAAGATATTCTCGTCAGAAAACAACCGCACTTGACCATGTAATTTTGCTTCATTAGCAAATTTGACACGTTGCCCAAAGCCGATACCTTTACTTTGCTCGGCATTTAGCTGTAATGCGGGTAATTTACTGACCGCTGTATCTGTCGGTAAAAGATGTTGATCAAGTTGTGCAAGATCACCTTGCTCTGCAAGCGCCTGCAAAGCATCCCATGTCATCATCTTTTCTGTTGGATAATCCGCAACCGCAGTTCGACGTAACACTGTCACATGAGCACCACAACCTAACACTTCACCTAAATCATCCACTAATGTACGGATATAGGTTCCTTTCGAACAATGCACTTCTAAAGTTAGAAAAGGTGCTTGATACTCGATAAAGTTCAGTTCAAAAATAGTGATAGGACGAGCTTCACGTTCTACGGTAATGCCTGCGCGAGCATACTCATACAACGGTTTCCCATTGTGCTTTAATGCAGAAAACATGGTCGGCACTTGCAAAATATCACCACGAAATTGTTCAAGTGCGGTCAAAATTTGTGATGTTTCCACATTGACAGGGCGCGTTTCGACCACTTGTCCTTCAGCATCAGAGGTATCCGTACGTTCACCTAATTTTGCTGTAACCACATAGCGTTTATCCGCATCTAATAAGAATTGGGAAAACTTTGTGGCTTCACCTAAACAAATAGGCAGCATACCGGTTGCTAATGGATCGAGCGCACCGGTATGTCCTGCTTTATTCGCTTGGAATACGCGTTTCACTTTTTGCATAATGTCATTCGATGACATGCCTTGTGGCTTATCTAATAAAAATACACCATCAATATCACGCCCACGCTTACGAGGTCTCGACATTAGTCATTTTCCTCAACGTGTTTTTTCTCGTCTTCACGTACCACATTTGTCACTAAATTAGACATACGCATCCCTTCAACTAAGGATTGATCGTAGAAGAAACGAATTTCTGGCACAATGCGTAAACGCATTGCTTTACCCACTAATGAACGAATATAAGGTGCCGCTTTTTCTAACCCTTTCATGCCTTGTGCAATCGCCACTTCATCATGATCAAACAAAAATGTGACAAACACTTTTGCATAAGCTAAATCGCTTGATACTTCCACATCTGACACGGTTACCATGCCAATACGGGGATCTTTTACTTCCCGTTGTAAAATGATGGCGATTTCTTTTTGTAATTCTTGTGCAACACGATCGCTGCGTTTAAATTCTCTTGCCATAATATTTCTCTTATTAAAAAGCGGTCAAAAATACGTTGAATTTTGACCGCTCTTTTTATCGATTAGATTGAACGTTTAATTTCAACGACTTCAAACACTTCGATTTGGTCGCCGACTTTTACGTCATTGTAGTTTTTAACGCCGATACCACATTCCATACCATTACGGACTTCAGCAACGTCATCTTTAAAGCGACGGAGAGATTCCAATTCACCTTCAAAGATTACCACGTTATCACGTAATACGCGGATTGGGTTGTTACGTTTTACTACACCTTCGGTCACCATACAACCTGCGATTGCACC
>NZ_CALJRX010000224.1 GCF_937976265.1 uncultured Haemophilus sp. | reverse complement strand
TCACGGCGTTCTGCATTTTGTTTACCGTAAATTGAATCACCAAAGTCATCGAGGTTATCACCCACATAAACGACGATTTCATAGCCTTGTTTTTCAATTTCTTCAAAACGTGCAGCTTTTGGTGATTTATCTTTTTTCAAGTAAAACGCTGAATCTTCCACACCGTTGAAACCTAAACGTTTCATGTCATCAATCGTACCTGCTTTTTCATTACTGTCTTTACGATTAGATACATAGAACACTTTACCGCCGTGGGTATTTACATAGTTATTGAATTCTACTGCACCTGGTACCACACCTGATTGACGAGCATCTACCCAACGAGTCCAATCTTTACCATCAAATGGTTTGTTATTTTGAACTTGCCAGCCAGCATAAGGGCTGTTATCTAACATGGTTTCATCTAAGTCCACCACAACCGCTTTTTTCTTACCTTTTTTCACTTTAGCGCGATCAAATGCCTCTTTTGCCGCATTGTATGCTTGGTAAGAAAGGGCTTGATATTCACCTGATTGTTGAATCCAGTTAAGACCTAATACCGCTTGTTGTTGAAGCTGCGCATCCGCTTCTGCACTCTTATCTTGAGTCGCACAACCGGTTAAAATAAATGCTGACATCGCTGCAATAGCGGTAAGTTTTAATGTTGTTTTCATTGATTGTTCCTTCTGTTAAAAAGTCATAATGACAAACAAAAGTATAACAAGCCTATTCGGGCAGTGACTATGGGTTTATCAAACTTTATAACTAATTTGTGAGATAGATCACATTTTTTATTTTGACGTTATTTAACAAGCCGAATCAGATCACTTCAAAAATCATCTTATTTTTAACCGCACTTTTTCATCGCATTTCGCTGTATTTCACGGTAAACTATCCTCAGTTTTCAGAAATAATAGGTAATTTATGCGTCTTTTCATTGGAATTTTAGTAGGTATTCTCGTGCTATTTCAGTACGATCTTTGGTTTGGTAAAAACGGCTATTTTGACTACAAAGATGTTGCGGCTCAAATCAAAGAGAATAAAGCTGAAAATGAAAAGCTCTCCCAAAGAAATCAAATGATTTCCGCCGAAATTCAAGGATTAACAAAAGGCTTTGAATCCATTGAAGAGCGTGCACGCATGAGCCATGATATGGTCAAACCAAACGAAGTGTTCTATCACATCGTCAAAGAGCATAAATAATGAACCGAGAAATTATTGCCGTCATTCCTGCAGCGGGCGTTGGAAGCCGGATGCAGGCAAATAAACCGAAGCAATATCTGAAAATCCTAGACAAGACGATTTTGGAACATACGCTCTCAGTCATTCTATCCCACCCTGCAATCAATCATGTTGTTCTTGCAGTAGGAAAAAATGATCCCTATCTTTCTGAAATGACCTTATTCCCTCATCAAAACATCACCCTCGTTGAAGGTGGTGAAACACGAGCTGAGTCAGTTCTAAATGGACTAAATGCGATCAAAAATGACCAAGCTTGGGTATTGGTGCATGATGCAGCCAGACCTTGTTTAACACATCAAGATTTAGATAAATTACTCCAAATCGATGATGAGCAAGGCGCTATTTTGGCCATTCCTGCGGTCGATACGATTAAACGCGCGAATAAACAACAAGATATTATTAAAACGGAAGATCGCGCTGAACTTTGGCTTGCACAAACGCCTCAATTTTTCCGTTGCGATCTATTAAGAAATGCACTTGAACAAGGGCTCTCTCAAGGTGCTAATATTACAGATGAAGCCTCTGCGATGGAACTCGCTGGATTTCAACCGCACTTAATCGCAGGACGAAGTGATAATATTAAAGTCACGCGTCCAGAAGATTTAGCTTTAGCCGAATTTTATTTAACAAGGAAAACGCTATGATACGAATTGGACATGGGTTTGATGTTCATGCCTTTGGTGAAGATCGCCCTTTAATTATTGGTGGCGTTGAAGTGCCTTACCATACCGGATTTATTGCCCATTCTGATGGTGATGTCGCCTTACATGCCTTAACGGATGCCTTATTAGGTGCAGTAGCATTAGGGGATATTGGTAAACTTTTCCCTGATACCGATATGCAATATAAAAATGCCGATAGCCGTGTTTTATTACGAGAAGCATTCCGCCAGGTGCAAGAGAAAGGCTATAAGGTGGGTAATGTGGATGTAACCATTATTGCACAAGCCCCGAAAATGCGTCCCCATATTGATGCAATGCGCGC
>NZ_CALJRX010000223.1 GCF_937976265.1 uncultured Haemophilus sp. | reverse complement strand
TCGACCTTCCACATTACGTTGCCGGAAGAATATTTAGAAAATTTATCTGATACGCCAAAACATGCTAAATCATATCCAATCATCAAATTTGAATTTACTGGTCGCTCCGTTGATGCGCCATTACTTTCTCAAGCATCGAAAAAGTTTGGTGTGGAACTCAGTATTTTAACCTCACAAATTGATTATGCCGGTGGCGTTAAATTTGGCTTTACCATTGCTGAAGTTGAAGGTGATGAAGATGCAATTACGCAAACCAAGGTTTATTTAATGGAAAATAACGTTCGAGTAGAGGTGCTAGGCTATGTTCAATGAGTTATGGGCAACATTTAGCCAACAATTCCCCGATAACTTCGCGAGTTTACTAACGGTATCAACCGTTGAAACAATTTATATGTCAGTATTATCGACATTAATCGCGGCTTTATTAGGTTCACCACTTGGTTTTTTAACCTTTTTAACCAATAAAGGGGCGATTTTAGAAAACAAAAAACTCAATGCGTTCTTAAACGTCATTATTAATATCGGACGTTCAATCCCTTATATTATTTTGTTACTTGCTTTAATTCCGCTAACAAGCTGGTTACTTCCTGGCGGTAGTATTGGTTCTAATGCGGCAATTGTGTCATTAAGTGCTGCAGCAACACCATTTTTTGCTCGCCTCACAAGCAATGCGCTTTTCGAGATTCCAACCGGTTTGACAGAAACCGCAAAAGCAATGGGCGCAACCAATTGGCAAATTATCCGTAAATTCTATTTACCTGAATCATTACCAACGATTATTAATGCCATTACGCTCACTTTCGTGACATTAATTGGCTATACCGCAATGGCAGGAACACAAGGCGGCGGCGGCTTAGGAAGCCTCGCCATTAACTATGGTGTCTATCGCAATATGCCATCGGTAACTTGGGCAGCAACGATTGTTATCGTGATTATCGTGATGCTCAGTCAAAAATTAGGCGATACGCTCGCAAAACGAGTGGATCACCGTTAATTATTTTCTATACCATTTTATTCACAACAAGGAAAAAACATGAAATTAAAAAACTTATTTGCTATCACTGCTATTGCATCAGCATTAGTATTAACAGGTTGTAAAGAAGAGAAAAAAGCAGATGCTACATCAACTGCACCTGCTCCAACATCAATCAAAGTTGGTGTAATGGCAGGTCCTGAGCACCAAGTAGCCGAAACCGCTGCAAAAGTGGCAAAAGATAAATACAACTTAAATGTTGAATTTGTTTTATTCAATGACTACGCATTGCCAAATACTGCTGTATCTAAGGGTGATTTAGATGCTAACGCAATGCAACACAAACCTTACTTAGATGAAGATGTAAAAGCGAAAAACTTAAATAACTTAGTGATCGTTGGTAACACCTTTGTTTACCCACTTGCTGGTTATTCTAAAACTATCAAAAATGTAAATGACTTAAAAGAAGGCGCTAAAATCGTTGTTCCAAACGATCCTTCAAACCGCGGTCGTGCATTAATTCTTCTTGAAAAACAAGGTTTAATCAAACTTAAAAATTCTAACGATCTTCTTTCAACTGTCGCAGATATCGTTGAAAATCCGAAAAACTTAAAAATTTCTGAAGTAGATACTTCTGTTGCAGCTCGTGCATTAGATGATGTAGATCTTGCTGTTGTAAATAACACTTATGCGGGTCAAGTTGGCTTAAATGCACAAGATAACGGTGTATTCGTAGAAGATAAAGATTCTCCATACGTAAACATTATCGTTGCTCGCACTGATAACAAAGACAGCAAAGCGATCCAAGATTTCGTCAAAGCATACCAAACTGAAGAAGTTTACCAAGAAGCGAAAAAACACTTTAAAGATGGTGTTGTAAAAGGCTGGTAATCTTAACTTAAGTAAAATATTTCAAAGCCACCGATTAAGGTGGCTTTTTTATTGATGAAAAAAGTGCGGTCATTTTTACGATACTTTTTCAAAAGAAAAATTCAGCAAAAACTGACCGCGCTTTATTTATTGAGATAATAAAAAACCCGAGCCTAAACTCGAGTTTTATTTTATCGATTAGCGATTACTCTGCATCATCTGCCATATTAAGCATTTCTGCTAAGTTAGTTGTTGCATCATCTGCTGTCATCACGAACTCATCAGCAATTGCTGCTTCATCGTCTTCAGACAATTTAATCACAACCTCGTCCACAATACGTTTTTTGTGGCGACCTTGGTGATACGCAAAACCAGTACCAGCTGGGATTAAACGACCTACGATTACGTTCTCTTTCAAGCCGCGTAATTCATCACGTTTACCCGCCACCGCTGCTTCAGTAAGCACGCGAGTGGTTTCTTGGAACGATGCCGCAGAAATGAAGGATTCTGTCGCCAATGACGCTTTGGTAATACCAAGTAATTCACGTTCGAATTCAACTGGTGGTTTACCTTCCGCTTCACGTTTACGGTTCACAATTTTCACGCGAGCCACTTCAACTTGTTCCCCTTCAAGGAATTCGCTGTCATAAGCTTTTGTGATGACTGCTTTACGTAACATTTGACGTACGATCACTTCGATGTGCTTATCGTTAATTTTTACCCCTTGTAAGCGGTAAACTTCTTGCACTTCGTTCACGATATATTCAGTTACAGCACGAACACCGCGTAAACGTAAGATATCGTGTGGAGTCTCTGCACCATCAGAAATCACATCACCACGTTCTACCATCTCACCTTCAAATACGTTGAGCTGACGCCATTTTGGAATCATTTCTTCGTAGATTTCACCTTCAGTTGGGGTGATTAACAAGCGACGTTTACCTTTGGTTTCTTTACCGAAGGACACGATACCTGAAATTTCTGCCAAGATAGCAGGCTCTTTCGGTTTACGAGCTTCGAATAAATCAGCAACGCGTGGAAGACCACCGGTAATATCTTTAGTACCCACAGATTCTTGTGGAATACGTGCAAGTGGTTCACCCACTTTCACTTCCGCACCGTCATCTAAACTTACGATTGCTTTACCTGGTAAGAAGTATTGTGCAATAACGTCAGTTTCAGGTAAGAAGATATCATTACCTTTTGCATCAACTAATTTGATGGTTGGACGTAAATCTTTACCTGCTGTTGCACGTTCACCCACGTCTTGTACCACGATAGAAGAAAGACCGGTTAATTCATCCGTTTGACGAGTTACAGTTAAACCGTCCACGATATCGATGAATTTCACAAAACCTGATACTTCAGATACAACTGGCATGGTATGTGGATCCCAGTTTGCCACTGTTTCACCCGCGGATACTTCTTGACCATCTGCCTTATTCAACACAGTACCGTAAGGCACTTTATAATGTTCTTTCGTACGACCAAATTCATCTGTAACGGTTAATTCAGTATTACGAGAAGTTAAAACTAATTTACCTTCATCATTAACAACGAATTTCGCGTTAGCAAGGTGTAACGTACCGTTGTTTTTGATTTGTACGCTAGATTCTTTCGCTGCTGCAGAAGCTGCACCACCGATGTGGAACGTACGCATGGTTAACTGTGTACCTGGCTCACCGATAGATTGAGCAGCAATAACACCCACTGCTTCACCTTGGTTGATGAGGTGACCACGCGCTAAGTCACGACCGTAACATTTCGCACATACACCGAAGTCAGTATCACAAGTTACAACAGAACGTACTTTTACGCTGTCCACTGAATTTGCATCTAACACATCACAAAGTTTTTCATCTAATAAAGTGTTACGTGCAATTAAGACTTCTTCTGTACCTGGTTTATACACATCTTCAGCTACAACACGACCTAACACTAATTCGCGAAGTGGAACTTTCTCATCGCCACCTTCGATTAATGGAGTCATGACTAAGCCTTCGTGCGTACCACAGTCATCTTCAACGATCACTAAGTCTTGTGCCACGTCAACTAAACGACGAGTTAAGTAACCAGAGTTTGCTGTTTTTAATGCGGTATCCGCCAAACCTTTACGCGCACCGTGGGTTGAAATAAAGTACTGAAGTACGTTCAAACCTTCACGGAAGTTCGCTGTAATTGGGGTTTCGATGATCGAACCATCTGGACGCGCCATCAAACCACGCATACCTGCTAACTGACGAATCTGAGCTGCAGAACCACGCGCACCAGAGTCAGCCATCATAAAGATACTGTTGAAAGAAGCTTGTTTCTCAGGATTACCTTCACGGTTGATAACTTCTTCCTGAGATAAGTTTTCCATCATCGCTTTCGCTACGCGCTCATTCGCTGCAGCCCAAATATCGATGACTTTGTTATAACGCTCGCCTGCTGTTACAAGACCAGATTGGAACTGTTCTTGAATTTCAGCCACTTCGGCTTCCGCTGCAGAAATAATTTCGTATTTTTTCTCTGGGATAACCATATCGTCGATACCCACAGAAGAACCAGAACGTGCAGCATAAGCAAAACCGGTATACATAATATGGTCAGCAAACATTACCGCTTCTTTCAAACCTAAACGACGATACGCTTCGTTGATGAGTTTAGAAATTGCTTTTTTACCTAATGTTTGGTTGAACAATGAATAAGGCATGCCTTTCGGCGCGATCATCCATAAGATTGCACGACCGATAGTGGTATCGGTTAATGTGGTTTTCTCTTCGAATTCGCCAGCTTCATTTTTCACATATTCAGTAATACGTACTTTAACGCGAGAATGTAACTCTGCTTCACCTGTGCGATACGCTTTTTCAGCTTCGCGCGGATCTTGCAATAACATGCCTTCGCCTTTACCGTTTACTTTTTCACGGGTCATATAGTAAAGACCCAACACCACGTCTTGTGATGGAACGATAATTGGATCACCGTTTGCTGGTGAAAGTACGTTGTTGGTTGACATCATTAACGCACGCGCTTCTAACTGCGCTTCAAGTGTTAATGGTACGTGAACCGCCATTTGGTCACCATCGAAGTCCGCGTTGAACGCCGCACAAACAAGTGGGTGTAACTGGATTGCTTTACCTTCGATTAGAAGTGGTTCAAACGCTTGAATACCTAAACGGTGAAGTGTCGGTGCACGGTTCAATAGAATTGGGTGCTCACGAATAACTTCTGCCAAGATATCCCAAACGATCGCATCTTCACGCTCAACCATTTTCTTAGCCGCTTTAATTGTGGTTGCATAACCACGGCTTTCTAATTTTGCATAGATAAACGGACGGAATAATTCCAATGCCATTTTCTTCGGTAAACCACATTGGTGTAAGTGCAAGTATGGACCTACAGTGATTACAGAACGGCCTGAATAGTCAACACGTTTACCTAATAAGTTTTGACGGAAACGACCTTGTTTACCTTTGATCATATCCGCAAGTGATTTTAATGGACGACGGTTAGAACCCGTAATCGCACGACCACGACGACCATTATCTAATAACGCATCAACAGATTCTTGTAACATACGTTTTTCGTTGCGCACGATAATATCTGGTGCGATTAAATCTAATAAACGTTTTAAACGGTTGTTACGGTTGATCACGCGACGATATAAATCGTTCAAATCAGATGTTGCAAAACGACCACCATCTAATGGTACTAACGGACGTAAATCTGGTGGAAGTACTGGTAATACCGTCATCACCATCCACTCTGGTTTATTACCAGACTGTTGGAAAGCTTCTAATAATTTTAAGCGTTTAGTGATTTTCTTACGTTTTGTTTCAGAGTTAGTTTCTTGTAACTCTTCACGTAATTTTTCACATTCCACTTCAAGATCAATACCTTTAAGTAAATCTTGAATTGCTTCAGCACCCATTTTCGCTTCGAATTCATCTTGCCAACGGTCTTCTGCATCAAGGAATTGTTCTTCAGTTAATAACTGTCCACGTTCCAAATCGGTCATACCCGGTTCGGTTACGATGTACATTTCAAAGTAAAGCACACGCTCAATATCACGTAACGGCATATCAAGTAATAAACCGATACGGGACGGAAGTGATTTTAAGAACCAAATGTGCGCAACTGGACAAGCCAATTCGATATGGCCCATACGTTCACGACGCACTTTAGTTTGTGTAACTTCAACACCACATTTTTCACAAATCACACCACGGTGTTTTAAGCGTTTATATTTACCGCATAAACATTCGTAATCTTTTACTGGCCCGAAAATACGTGCACAGAAAAGACCGTCACGCTCAGGTTTGAACGTACGATAGTTGATTGTTTCAGGTTTTTTAACTTCACCAAATGACCAAGAACGGATCATGTCTGGAGAAGCTAACCCAATTTTAATCACATCAAAATCTTCACTGGTTTTTGATTGTGCTTTTAAAAACTTAACTAAGTCTTTCACAAATAGTCTCCTGTCGGAGTTAAGGGTTTCAAAGTGCGGTCAAAAATATTTTGTTTTTTAACCGCACTTCGGCGATTTCTTCCTTTTGCTTCCCCTGCGAACAGGGGAAGACAGGTTTGTCGATTACTCTTCGTCTAACTCGATATTCAAACCAAGTGAACGGATTTCTTTCATAATTACGTTGAAAGATTCCGGTGTACCCGGATCCATTTGTTGGTTGCCACCGACGATGTTTTTATACATCTTCGTACGGCCGTTCACGTCATCGGATTTCACGGTTAACATTTCTTGTAAGGTGTAAGCCGCACCGTATGCTTCAAGTGCCCATACCTCCATCTCACCGAAACGTTGACCACCGAATTGTGCTTTACCACCAAGTGGTTGTTGAGTAACAAGACTATAAGAACCCGTTGAACGAGCATGCATTTTGTCATCAACTAAGTGGTTCAATTTGAGCATGTACATATAACCTACGGTTACTGGACGCTCGAATTTCTCACCAGTACGACCATCGTATAACGTGATCTGACCTGAAGTTGGTAAGCCACCAAGTTTCAACATTTCTTTGATTTCTTGCTCATCCGCACCATCAAATACTGGTGTTGCTACCGGTAAACCTTTACGTAGGTTTTCTGCTAAACGCATGATTTCGTCATCGCTAAAGGTGCTTAAATCAACTTTTTGTGCGCCATGACCTAAATCATATGCTTTTTGCATATAGCCACGAAGTTTCTCAACATCTTGTTTTTGTTTGATCATCGCATTGATTTGATCACCGATACCTTTCGCCGCTAAGCCTAAGTGGGTTTCTAAGATCTGACCGATGTTCATACGAGACGGTACGCCCAGTGGGTTCAATACGATTTCAACCGGTTGACCGTTTTCATCGTATGGCATATCTTCCACAGGGTTGATTTTTGAGATAACACCTTTGTTACCGTGACGACCCGCCATTTTATCACCCGGCTGGATGTGACGTTTCACCGCAAGGTAAACTTTAACCACTTTTAACACGCCTGGTGCAAGGTCATCGCCTTTAATGATTTTCTTACGTTGTACTTCAAGTTTGTGTTCAAACTCTTTACGTAATTCTTCATATTGCTCAGCAAGCTGTTCTAATTGGTTTTGTTTTTCTTCATCAGAAATGGTTTGTTCTAACCATTTGGTGCGATCCATTTTATCTAATTGAGCCGCATCAATACCGCCAGCGATAAGGACATTACGTACACGAGCAAACAAGCCAGCTTCTAAGATTTCTAATTCATCAGAAAGGTCTTTTTTCGCTTGTTTTAACTGCATTTCTTCAATTTCTAATGCACGTTTGTCTTTTTCTACGCCATCACGGGTGAAGACTTGAACATCAATTACTGTACCGCTTACGCTATTTGGTACACGTAATGAAGAGTCTTTCACATCAGATGCTTTTTCACCAAAGATTGCACGTAACAATTTTTCTTCTGGTGTTAATTGCGTTTCGCCTTTAGGGGTGACTTTACCGACTAAGATGTCGCCACCTTTTACTTCAGCACCCACATAAACGATACCTGATTCATCCAATTTGCTTAATGCAGATTCACCTACGTTTGGAATATCCGCAGTGATTTCTTCAGAACCTAATTTAGTGTCACGCGCCACACAAGATAATTCTTGAATGTGGATGGTCGTAAAGCGATCTTGCTGTACTACACGCTCAGAAACTAACATTGAGTCTTCGAAGTTATAACCGTTCCAAGGCATGAACGCCACACGGATATTTTGACCTAATGCTAATTCACCTAAATCTGTTGAAGGACCATCAGCTAATACTTCACCACGGTTAATTGGATCACCTAAATTCACACAAGGAATTTGGTTGATACAGGTATTTTGGTTAGAACGGGTGTATTTAATTAAGTTATAAATATCGATACCCGCTTCGCCTGCTACGGTTTCGTCTTCATTTACTTTGATAACGATACGAGAAGCATCAACGTATTGAACTGTACCACCACGTTTCGCAACAACCGCCACACCTGAGTCTAGTGCGATTGGTTTTTCCATACCTGTACCTACTAACGGCTTATCAGCACGTAAAGTCGGAACTGCTTGACGCTGCATGTTCGCACCCATTAAGGCACGGTTCGCATCGTCATGCTCTAAGAATGGAATTAACGCTGCAGCCACAGATACCACTTGTTGGGTTGAAACGTCCATATAGTGAATTTCTTCTGGTTTATAAAGACCAGATTCACCACGTTCACCACGCGCAGTAACGAATGCATCTGTAAAGCGGTTATTCTCATCAAGGTTTGAGTTCGCCTGTGCAATGATGTAGTTTGCTTCATCAATTGCAGATAAGTATTCGATTTCTTCGGTTACTTGACCATTCACTACTTTACGATATGGGGTTTCTAAGAAACCGTAATCGTTCGTACGAGCAAATGCAGAAAGTGAGTTGATCAAACCGATGTTTGGACCTTCAGGGGTTTCGATTGGACATAAACGACCATAGTGGGTGTTATGTACGTCACGCACCTCAAAGCCTGCGCGTTCACGCGTTAAACCGCCTGGACCTAATGCAGAAATACGACGTTTGTGTGTCACTTCTGATAATGGGTTGTTTTGGTCCATGAATTGCGAAAGTTGTGAAGAACCAAAGAATTCTTTCACTGCCGCAGAAATTGGTTTTGGATTAATTAAGTCTTGTGGCGTGATCGCATCTAAATCGCCTAAAGATAAACGCTCTTTAACCGCTCTTTCTACACGAACTAAACCAATACGGAATTGGTTTTCTGCCATTTCACCCACAGAACGAATACGACGGTTACCCAAGTGGTCGATATCATCCACTTCACCACGACCATTACGGATATCGATGAGTTTTTTCATCACACGAATGATATCGTCGTTACTTAAAATACCCGTACCCTCACCCTCAGGAATACCTAACGAGCGATTAAACTTCATACGACCTACTGCAGATAAATCATAACGTTCCGCAGAGAAGAATAAGTTATTGAATAACGCTTCAGAAGATTCTGGTGTAGGTGGTTCACCTGGACGCATCATACGATAGATTTCATATAACGCACTTACACGATCGTAAGTTGGATCAACACGTAATGTTTCAGAGATATATGGACCGTAATCTAAGTCATTAGTGAATAATGTTTCGATCACTTTATAGCCTGCTTGCGATAATTTCGCTAACACTTCTAAAGAAATCTCGCCATTTGCTGGGCAAATGATTTCACCTGATTCAAGATCAACGTAATCTTTCGCTGCAACTTTACCTGCAATATATTCAGTTGGCACTTCAACTTGTGTCACATTATCTTTTTCTAATGCTTTGATGTGACGAGCTGTAATACGACGACCGCGTTCTACATAGACTTTGCCATTTGCTTCAATATCAAATGTCGCCGTTTCACCACGTAGACGTTCTGGCACTAATGTCATGAGTAATTTATTGCCAGCGATTTCGAAAGTTACTTTATCGAAGAATAAGTTTAAGATTTCTTCAACGGTGTAACCTAACGCACGTAAAATAATGGTTGCCGGTAATTTACGACGGCGGTCGATACGCGCATATAAGTTATCTTTTGGATCAAATTCGAAATCTAGCCAAGAACCACGGTAAGGAATAATACGTGCGTTATAAAGCACTTTACCTGAAGAGTGTGTTTTACCTTTGTCAGAATCAAAGAATACGCCCGGGCTACGGTGTAATTGTGAAACGATAACACGCTCAGTACCATTGATAACAAAAGTACCGTTGTCAGTCATTAATGGGATTTCACCCATATATACTTCGCTTTCTTTAATGTCTTTGACTGCGCGTGATGAAGATTCTTTATCGTAGCTAACTAAACGTAATTTTACGCGTAAACCTGCTGCATAAGTTGAACCACGAATTTGACATTCACGTACATCAAATTCCGGCTCTTCTAAACGGTAATCAACATATTGTAATTCTGTATAACCGTTATTGCTTACGATTGGGAATACAGAACGGAATGCAGCTTCTAAGCCTTGTTGACCTTCAGGATCTTTTTGAATGAATTTATCAAAAGAATCTAATTGGATGGTTAATAAATAAGGTACATTTAAAACTTGCGGACGTTTGCCGAAGTCTTTACGAATTCGTTTTTTCTCAGTATAGGAGTAACCCATTATTGGTTTTCCTCTGTAAATTTTAGTGAGACCGAGTTGATATAAAAAAAGTGCGGTCAAATTGATTGACGTTTTTTATTTATATCGGAGATTGACGCCGTTTCGGATACCGCACTCTGAACCTTACTTCTGTAGTGGGCTACTTAAATTAAAACGTCTGATTAATTTAAGTGGAAACAGATACCATTAAACGGAAAATGCCTATCTGTTTTTTGTGCTGTTTTTGATAGCACAAAATGGCTGATGGTAAACCACCAGCCATTAAGCCTGAGAAACAGGACATAAGTGAATCAAAAATTATTTGATTTCTACTTTTGCACCAGCTTCTTCTAATTCTTTCTTAAGTGCTTCAGCTTCTTCTTTAGAAACGCCTTCTTTTAAGTTAGCTGGAGCAGATTCAACTAAGTCTTTAGCTTCTTTTAAGCCTAAACCAGTTGCACCACGTACTGCTTTGATAACTGCTACTTTGTTAGCACCAGCTTCAGCAAGAACTACGTCGAATTCAGTTTTTTCTTCTGCCGCTGCTACTGCGCCGCCAGCTGCTGGAGCTGCTGCTACTGCTGCTGCAGAAACGCCGAATTTTTCTTCCATCGCTGCGATTAATTCAACGATTTCAGTTACAGATTTAGAAGCGATCGCTTCAATGATTTGTTCGTTAGTTAATGACATAACAATCAATTCCTAAAATTAATAAAGTTAAATGAAGTAAGAAACGCTTAATGATTAAGCTGCTTCTTGTAATTTGTCGCGTAATGCCGCAAAAGTGCGAACAAGTTTGCCTGCTGCAGCTTCTTTCATTGTGCCCATTAAACGTGCAATTGCTTCTTCGTAAGTTGGTAATGTTGCTAAGAATTCAACATCTTGGATCTTACCTTCAAAGGCTGCACCTTTAATTTCAAACTTATCGTTTGCTTTAGCAAAATCTTTGAACAAACGTGCTGCTGCACCTGGGTGTTCGTTAGAGAATGCGATAAGTGTTGGACCTACAAACGTATCTTGTAAGCATTCGAAATCAGTGCCTTCAACCGCACGACGTAATAAAGTATTACGAACAACGCGCATTGTTACACCAGCTTCACGAGCTGCTTTACGTAATTCAGTCATTTTATCAACAGTTACACCGCGAGAATCCGCGATTACTGCTGAAAGTGCACCTTTGGCTGCTTCATTTACTTCAGCAACAATTGCTTGTTTGTCTTGAAGATTTAATGCCATTGGCTTTTAGCTCCTGAATACACTCCGATTTCTCGGAATTAATTTACCTCATCGAAAGAGTTATCTTTCAGACTAGGACGACTTCGGTGCCCAGAAGCAAGAAATATTCTTATTCTGTTCACCATCTACGTAGGATTATTAAGACGATTATTGCTAACCATTCCCTACGGTCTTGGACGGGGCTTGAATAGGTCAAGCACCAACCAGAAATTTTACGCTAAGCGTAATTTAGGAGCGAGATTATAGTGATTAATCTCGCTCTTGTAAAG